>JAQVPN010000134.1 GCA_028702055.1 Candidatus Altimarinota bacterium
ATAAGTAACATTCGCGGCCTCAGAAACACCCTTCATAGCCCTCAAACTGCGATAAACATCATCGTTTAAGTTAGAGGCCTCGGCATAAGGGCCAAGCGTCCCCCTTTGCACGACCCACATATCAGCGCCACTATTATTAAGAAGGGCCCTCCCGTCATCAACCATACCGCGATAGACGCCAGCCATAGTTAGCGTAACGCCAATTAACAAGCCAAGACCAATACCGGTAAAAACAAACTTACCCCACGAATGAAGAATATCTCGTCCAGCAAGGCTTATCATTTTCGAACCGTAGGTATTTCTTGAACGATGCGAATGCTATGGTGCTGGGACAAGGGCTTCTCGCTATATACGACGATTTCTTCCCCCTCCTTAATTCCCTCCTGCACCTGAACGTTTCCATCAAGATCAGACTCTCCCAGCTTAACAAAAACAAAAGACAAGTGGCCTTGCTGTAACGTCCAAACACCCGTCTTTCCCTCGTCGCGGTGAATGGCGGCATTCGGAATGACCGGCAGAGAATCCAGCGCAGGCAATTGAATGGTGATTTCCGCAAGTTCTCCTATCGGTGGTAAAGGAGAAGGAATCTCCTGAAAAACAATTTTGGCTATGGTTTCTTCTGTTACCGAGTCCGCCTTCGGTTCAACGCGATAAACGTGGCCCTTCAGCGGGCGTTCTTTTCGAGAACGTAAGACAATATCGGCAGGCAACCCTTCCGTTAAATTTTGTGTGTTCGTCTGGTCAAGGCGGGTGTTAATCCATAAGGTTTGCGGATCAATAATCTCAATAATAGGCTGTCCCGCGACAATAGTTGTCCCCGGGTCGGCATCACGAAGGGCAACTATTCCATCTGCAGGGGAAACGAGTTTGAGATTATTGCGTTGGGCAAGAAGCGCGTCATGCTCCGCATACGTACGGCCAAGTTCTTCGTTTGCAGCAACAAAAGATGCCTCTGCTATTTGTAACTCTTGCTTCTTGGTAATATACGTCTCGTCACTTGTTGCGCGAGACGCCGCCAGTTTCATATAGCGCTGTTCTTGGGTTTGCGCATAAGCGCGACGAACTTCGGCTTCATTTCTTAAGGCCTCCGCTTTTTTACGGGCAGCGTCTAAAGCTCTGATCTTGTCATCAAGATCAATCGGATCCATCTCGCCAACAATTTGGCCTGCTTTGACGAAATCACCGACATGAACATCTAGGGTTTTGATCCGTCCAGAAGACGTTGGACCAATTTTATAAGTATAACGCGCCTCAACAATACCAATACCAAAGATTGCAGGGGATATTTTTTGTGATTTTACCGTCGTGCTTGTTACCTCAACAGGAGCTAAAGGCCCAGAGCGCACGCCAACAAACACAAACAGAATAAGCAGGAGGCCAAGCACGCCACCTACGAAAAACACGCGGTGCTGAAAACCAAGCTGTTTCATGATATCCCTCTACTGATTCCGCGTCGATAAATCTTGAAAACTTTCGTCGCTTCGCGTTGCATCCGTGATAGGTCTCCCGCAATGAGCGATTGCATAACCAAGCCTTGTATCGTGCCTATAAACAAGATCGAAGCCGCCTCTACATCTAGAGTTGAGGTGATTTCACCTGCTTTTTTCCCCTTCTTAAGGATATCCTGAACCCGATGACGATAATGCTCGATGAGTTTCTGCACAACGCATTTGGCCGGTGTCGATCCAGCACGTTGTAGTTCGCCAAACATCATTCGGGGCACACCAGGGTGTTCCATCGCAAACTTGACATGGCTCATGAACAAAACCTCCAGCGCTTTCAAAGGAGAGCAATCCTCGATCGTCGCTTTGTCTATGCAGTTGATTAGTTTTTTTGCGGCCCAGTCCAACACCGCCTCCCAAATGGCCTCTTTATTCGGGAAGTGGCGGAAAAGCGCCCCTTGCGTCACATTCATATGCTCCGCAATCGCCGCTGTCGTGATTTCGCTGGGGTTCTGAGACCCTGCCAAAGTCAAAACAGCCTGAATCGTCGCGTCTTTTCGTTTGTCTGCCGAAAGATGTTCTGTTCGCATTTTCACTGCTCACCCCCGCAAGATAGTAATCGCTCACTATCATAGTGCCGGATCATGTGAATGGCAATGTCGTTGATGTTGGATTCTTTTGCTGTCTTTTTGCAGATATGCTGTCAGGACGGCTACCAATCGCATCACGTCCGAGGGCGATCCAGCCATGATGCATGGCCCACACGTCTCTATTTACTCTAGAACGTACGTTGCTCTACAACGACAACCGATCCTGACGCTTCATCCGCAGACAAGCAATGGGCCCTGATCAATAGACCTCCCCACGAGCAGTTTAACGAAGGTTTCGTAATATACTTTACCTCAAGATTAAAGCCGCGTTTTTTTGAGCACTGCGAACAGCTTTTCGATTTTTCAATACTTGCAATGACGCGCCAGAGTGCTCTTTTGTTTTTTGTTTTTTGCCCGCGAGAGAAGCTTGTCCATTGTTGCAAGCTAAAAAAAACGATCCGCGCCCTTTATCACGGTTTAAGAGGCGGAGGCTTTTTCCCGCCGCAATCACCGTTTTTGCCTGTTTTTGTGTATTGAGTGTATTCAACTTCCGGAAAATAATCGTCGCCTTCCAGCCCTTGTGTTTTGACGATATGTGAAGCCAGACGCGCACGCGACACGGCAGGACATAAAAAGGGCAGCAGATAGAGATCAAGGATGCCGTCTTTAGGATTTAACAAATCTTCTGTTAATGCATCGAGATAAGCGGCCTTATCGGTTTCTTCCCACGCCACGCTAAACCCAGCCCGCTGTGCTAATTTCGTGTGAACGGTCAAAATAGTGCGCCCGTTTCCATCGAGAAACGGATGGGCATGAGCAAGATAGGACATGACTTCGCCGGGATGGCTCTTCATCCTTTCCATATCCTGTCCGAGTTTCAGGGCATATTCGATAGCTTGAGCCGCTTCATCCGGATGTGCAAAGAACACGCCGCCGCGACTTACGGCAATCTCAGGAACCGTTTGAGCGCGATCCTGTCCCGCCCAAGGATAGACGGACTCGAAAAGGATTTTATGCGTGTTCAAAATATCGGGATAATGAAGGATCGAAGGTTTTGACAGGGTTTCAAGGGCTTTGTGGATATTGGCCTTGAAGGAACGATGTTCCAAATCTCTGACGATCCTTTGATCTTTCTCCTGCGCGAAGTTTCGCAAATAACCACGCGATTCAAAATCGTCAAATGGATCAAAACTCATGGGCGCGTATCCGGCGCATATTTTACGCTGCGGAGATAGTTAGCGTGCAAAAGCGTCGCTTCTTTCCCCTCGACGCAACCAGAACGTTCCAACTCAACCAA
>JAQVPN010000135.1 GCA_028702055.1 Candidatus Altimarinota bacterium
GATATTCCTCAAAAGTAACACTGATATCAAAATAATCACAATCAGGATTATCACATTTTATTCCTGATACATGAAATTCAGTATTTTTCATAACAACTCCTTTTATTTTGTTTTTTTAAATTTATAATAAAAAATCAATCATTGTCAATAAAAAAAATCCCTTATGGGATTTTTTTTATTTCTTCAACAAATTTACAAAAGCTTCACTTGGCAATTCTACACGACCAAATTGTTTCATTTTCTTTTTTCATTCTTTTTGTTTCTCTAAAAGTTTTCTTTTTCTTGAAATATCTCAACCATAAAGTTTTGCTGTTACATCTTTTCTTAAAGCTGAAATATCTTCTCTAGCTACAACTTTTGCTCAAACAGCTGCTTGTAATGCTATAGCAAATTGAGCTTTTGGAACAACTTCTTTAAGCTTTCTAACCATTTTTCATCATAAATAAGCTCGTGAATTTCTATGACATATTAAAGATAAAGCATCTACCTGTTCTCAAGCTATTAATATATCAAGTTTAACTAATTCATCTTCCATATATTTAGAAAATTCATAATTCATAGAAGCATAACCTGATGATAAACTTTTTAATTCATCATAAAAATCAGTTATAAGTTCTGCCATAGGAAGTTCATAAGTAAGGAGAACTCTTTTTTCATCTATAAAATTTTGATTTAAAAATTTTCATCTTCTCTCTTGAGATAGTTGCATTAAATTACCAACATATTCTTTAGGTGTAATTATTTCACATTTTGCTATTGGTTCTTCTATAGATTGATAAAGTTCTCTTTTAGGTAAATCTTCTGGATTTGAAACATGTAAATATGTAAAAGTTCAAAATTCATTTGTAATTACTTCTGGATGAAATCTAAAATATTCTCATGATTTATCTCAAGGCATTTTTACCTTATAAGTAACTTGTGGAGATGTTATAATAACATCCATATTAAATTCACGAAATAATCTTTCTTTTACTATATCTAGGTGTAATAATCATAAAAATCAACATCTAAATCAATGTCAAAGAGCCGGGCTTACTTCATTTTCTGTAGACAAAGCTGAATCATTTAACATAAGTTTTTCAACAGCATCCTTAAAAACTGGATATTCATCAGTATCCATAGGAAAAACTCAAGCAAATATAAATGGAGTTACCTTTTTAAATCATTCTATAGCAATTGCTTCTTTAAAATCTTTTCATTTAGCTTTCCAAACCGTATCACCAACTTGAGCTTCTCTAATAGATTTAAGTCAAGTTACTATATAGCCTATTTCTCATGTATGAATTATTCCACTTGAAGTATATTTCGGAGCAAAATAACCTACATCAATTGCTTCAATTTTAGTTTTTGTATTAAGAAAATGTAGAGTATCTCATTTCTTTATATTTCCTGAAAATACTTTTACATAAGAAACAACTCATTTATATGGATCATATTGACTATCAAAAACTAGAGCCTTTAATTCTTCTTCTATATTTTCTTTTTCAAAAACTTTTGGAGATTTAACTCTTTCAATTACAGCATCCAAAACTAAATCTACATTCATACCAGTTTTAGCTGAAATACAAATAATTTCAGATGGATCACAACCAAGTAAATTTATAACTTCTTCTGATACCCTTTCGACATCAGCTGATGGTAAATCTATTTTATTTAAAACTGGAATTATATCTAAATTATTTTCTATAGCCATATATACATTTGAAAGAGTTTGAGCCTCTATTCATTGAGTTGCATCAACAACAAGTATAGCTCATTCTACTGATGCTAAACTTCTTGAAACTTCATATTGAAAATCTACATGACCTGGAGTATCAATCAGATTCAATTCATGTCATTTAAAAGCCATTCTAACAGGAGTAAGTTTGATTGTTATTCATCTTTCTTGTTCAAGTTCCATTGAATCTAGCATTTGGCCATTTTTCATATCTCTTTTTTCCATAGTTCCTGTTATTTCAAGCATTCTATCAGCAAGAGTGGATTTTCCATGATCTATATGTGCTATTATACAAAAATTTCTAATTTTATTTATTTCCATGTTTATTTTTAAAAATTTAAAAAAGTCATTATTTCTTCGCGAATTATACGAAATAATGACTTTTTTCAAAAAGAATTTTCCTAAATTTCTAAAACGAGATTTTTATAAGATTTATCTTTAATATCTTCAGATTCACAATAATATTTTTTTATAAATTGATTTTCTAGTAAATAATCACAAATGTTTTCATAAAATCATTCTGAATCACTAAGTATATGTGTAAATTTAATTTTATTTAAATTTTCTTCTCAAGCTTTTAAAATAATATCTAAAACCATATTTTTCCCAAGTCCTGGTAATTTATGAAATTTATCTGAAATATAATTTTCTTCATAATCAAAATTACTAGAAGCATTTATTGTTTCTAAATAATAAATAACAAAAACATCATTTTTTATATAATATGAATAATAAGCTAAAATTTGATTTCAAATTAACAAATTTCTAGTTTTTAATGTGTTATCTAATCCATCTAATATATAACTTACTTTTTCATTTATACAAATAGAATCCTTCTTAAATTTCGGAATCAATAAATCAGGTATATTTTTTTCAAAATTTCTGACAATATTATTTATATATTCTTGTTTTTTTGACATAAATATTCTGTGAATTATCTATTTTTCATAGCTTCCATTTTTTTTTCTTTTTCTTTCTTTTCTTTAAATTCTTTTAATCTTTTTGCTTCTTGTTCTTCTTGTTTTTCTATTTCGTCCATCATTTTATATATTTTATCAGCAACAAAATCTCTAGGTTTTGCATACTTTTCACGACTTACTTTTAGAATTTTTTCATATCTAGTTTTAAAAATTTCTGGATCAGTTTTATATGGAGCGTAAGTATCTGCTGAAAAAACTTTTGATGGCATTCAATCAATAAGCAACTTTGAATATATAGAGTATTTTCTTAAATTTGTAAGGTCATCAGTAGAAACTACATCTGCACCTAAAACTTCTCTTAAAATAGAAGCATCATGATATCAAACTTGGAAAGAAACTAAAGATCAAACATTACCAAAAACTGCTCATCTAACATTTTCTGTCATTTGATCTATATATTGATTTGCCATAACTAAATTAAGTTTATATTTTCTAGCTTCAGAAAGTATTGTAGCAAAAGAATCAGTTGCAAAATTTTGAAATTCATCTACATATAAATAGAAATCAACTCTATCTTTTTCAGCTATATCAGCTCTACTCATGGCATCCATTTGAAATTTTGTTACCATCATAGAACCAAGTAAACTTGAAGCATCTTCTCAGATT
>JAQVPN010000136.1 GCA_028702055.1 Candidatus Altimarinota bacterium
AGACTTGTAAGAAAAATATGTCCTCATTGTAAACAAGAAGTTGAAAAAACTTCAGAAGAAACTATGGTAATAGAATCTATGTTAAATGAAATAGGATTAAAACAATTAAAATGAGAAAATATAAAATTATATAGATGACAAGGTTGTGAAAAATGTAATAATACTTGATATTCATGAAGAATATGAGTTTACGAAATAATTCATTTAAACAACAGATTAAAAGAAATAATAAGAGAATGATGAGATAGTAGAGAAATAATAAAAGAAGCTCGTGAACAAGATATGATTTCTATGAAAGAAGATTGAATATTAAAAGCTTTGAAATGATATACAACAATAGAAGAAGTTCTAAGAGTTATGTAAAATAATATTGATTAAAAAAATTATATTTTTATACTAAAAATAAATTAGTATATAAAAATTAGACCAATGGAAAAACACGAATTACTAGCTATAATAGAACCAATGTTTTATGATAAAACATTTAAAGAAATAAGTCTAGATATGATATGAAAAAAACTAGATATGAAAAAAGCTTCCCTGTATTATTATTTTCCTTCTAAAGAAAAATTACTAGAAGAATTAATAATATTTTCCAAAGAAATATATAAAGAAAATATAATAAATTTAACCAAAAAATCTCCAAAAGATTTTGTAAAAGAATTTATAGCCTTTCCTAAAAAAAATAAAAATTTATTTTCTATAATAAATCAAAGTTGATATTGTGATAATGAACAAATGAAGGAAATATTAAAATCTTGACAAAAAGAAATTTTATCTATAATAAATTTATATTTCAAAGAAAAATTGGATTTTTCAGATGAAAAAGTTTTTATACTACTTTCTATAATGGAAGATATTTCAAAAAAAAGATGTATTTACTGAGAATGTCCTATGGATATAGAAAAAATAACAAATGAGATTTATTTAATTTTTAATATAAAATAATTATGACTTTATCTAGCTCAAATCAAACTCCAATAAATGATGAAACTTTGGCAATATATAAATGAATAGATTCTTTCAGAAATTCTCCTGAAATTTATGCTGATATAATAGCAAGAATATCAGCATGAAAAATAGCTGAAAATTATGAAAGAAATTGATGAGAAGAATTGAATTTTAAAACAATACAAAAAATAATTGAATGAAAAAAATTTTCAATATTAACAAAACAACAACAATATGTTGATATTTATGATGAAAATAAAGTAAAATATTTAAATCCTGAAGATTATAATTTAGTACCAAATGTTTATAGACAATATTTAGAAAGAAAATTAGAAAATACTGAAAATCATCCCCTTCCATTAGTTAGTATCACAGAAGAAATTTCAGAAAAAGTATGAAAATTATTTGATTTAGTTAAAAAATCTGTATAATAAAAAAAGTAATAAATAAAAGCGTTTGAGTCTGAAATCAACAGACGAAGCTGAAGGAAGAAAAGTTTTTTAAAGAACTGATTAGAACCTTTCGGAGTAATAATCTCTGTTATCAAAATAAAAAATCAAGAATAGCTTTAGGTGGTACCTTTCAAACAAAATTTGAACCGAAAGCATAAAAACACTCGTGTTTTTATGCTTTTTTATTTTTTATAATTTTTTTTAAAATGGCAAAAAAAGAACTTTATGAATTATATTTATCTAAATTAGAAGAATCTGTTATATGAGATGATTTTGATTCAATTGATTTTATACTTGAAGCAATATACTCTGAAAATATTCCACCAAAAGATATGGAAGAAATGTATGAAGTAATTAACGAAGCTACTTTATATACAGAACTTAGAGAAACAGAATATAAAGATACTTTTCTAGAATTACTTGAAGAATTTAAATGCTAATTATTTTTATTTATGAAATTAGAAAATTTTATAAGAAATATTCCTAATTTTCCAAAAGATGGAATAATGTTTAAAGATATAACTACTCTTTTAGCTAATCCTGAAGCTTTTTCTGAATCTGTTGATATGATTTCAGAATTAGTAAAAGATGCTGATAAAATTATCTGACTTGATGCTAGAGGATTTATATTTGCTCGAGCTGTAGCTTATAAACTGAAAAAACCTCTGATTTTAATAAGGAAAAAATGAAAACTTCCATATAAAACAATAGATATAAGTTATGATTTAGAATATGGTTCAGATAGTTTTTCTATACATATAGATTCTGTTAATCCCTGAGAAAAAATAGCTATAGTTGATGATTTACTTGCAACATGATGAACAGCAAAAGCAGCAATTGATTTGATAGAAAAATCTGGTGGAATTGTAGAAAGTTTAAATTTTTTAATACAATTAAAAGAATTAAATGGAATTGCAAAACTTGAATGATATAAAGTGAATACATTAATTGAATATTAAATTTATGAAAATAATTCAAGCTAAAAATTTATCAGATTTTCTAAAAATAAATGATTTTTTTTGAAAAATATGGAAAGAAGAATTTAATATCGATATATTTGATAAAATAGATGAATATAAAAAACAAATAATATATTTTATAGAAAAAGATTGAATTATAATATCAGCAATTACTTGTAAATTGATAGACACAGATTCTTATATACGAAGATTTGCTACAAATAAAAATAATAGATGAATTTGAATTTGAACAATTTTATTAAATGAATTAATAGAAAATTTAAAATGAAAATGAATTAAAAAAATATTTGTAACATCTGAAATAAAACGAATTAGTTTTTATGAAAAATTTTCTTTTATAAAATTTTGAATAATAAAAAATGTCTGAAATACACAAGTTGTAGAAATGAAAAAAGATTTAATTTAATAATTAAAGGAATATATGAAAGAATTATTTGAAAATTGGAATAAATTAAAACAAAATATAAATGAGAAATCTTTAAAAAATGTTTATTTCAAAGAATGAGATATTTGGTGGTCAAGTTTGTGACAAAATATTAAAAGTGAAGCGAATTAAAAATGAGAATTTTTTATGAGACCAATACTCGTAATAAAAAAATTATCATCAGATTCTTGCATATCAATTCCATTAAGTACAAAAATTAAAGAATGAACTTGGTATTATTCTTATGATTTACACTGACAAAAATATACTGCTTTATTATATCAAATAAAAATGGTTCATAAGAATAGATTTCAAAGAAAAATATGAGAACTTGATGAAAAGGATTTTTGAGAAATAAAAAAGAGACTTAAGAATCTCTTAAATCTCTAAAATTATCATCCCGAGCAAGCTCGGGAATCGATGGGAAATCCCCA
>JAQVPN010000015.1 GCA_028702055.1 Candidatus Altimarinota bacterium
CTTGAAGACCTAGAACTTAAAACAGCTATAAACAATTTTGCTCAAAAAGTATGATTTAAACTCGATAATATTTTCGTAATAGACTGATCTAAAAGATCTAGTAAAGCAAATGCATATTTTACTTGAATATGAGCAAAAAAAAGAATAGTTTTATATGATACTTTGATTAATGATTTAAGTACAGATGAACTTGTTGCAGTTTTAGCTCATGAAATCTGACATTATAAGAAAAAACATGTTTGGCAAATGATTATTATTTCAACTATTGAAACAGGATTTATGTTATTTTTGTTTTCTCTTATGATAAATAATCTGGAAATAGCTCAAGCTATGTGAGCTAAAGAAACTAGTTTTCATATAGGAATAATTGCTTTTTCTTTGCTTTTTACTCCTATTAGTTTTATCTTATGAATAATTTCTTCTGTTTTATCTAGAAAAAATGAATATGAAGCTGATAACTTTGCAAAAACAAATTTTGATGCAAAATTTCTTATAAATTCCCTTAAAAAATTATCTGTAAATAATCTTTCAAATTTAAGACCTCACAAAGTCTATGAATTTTTACATTATTCTCATCCAACAGTTTTAAAAAGAATTGCGAATCTTAGTAAATAACAAAATTATAAATGACTGAAAAACTTCCAAAAGAATTTTATGAAAGATTAGAAAAAATATATTCTAAAAAAGATATTGAAATAATAAAAACTTGATTTGAAACAGAAAAAAGAAAAACAGTTTTTAGAGTAAATAAATTAAAATGAAATACACTATCTATTTTATCTGAAATAGAAATAGCTTGATTAAAAATAACAAAAATAGATTTTTTGCCTGATGCTTTCATCTTAGAAAACTGAATAGAAAGAGATTTATGGAACTTAAATTGTTATAAAAATTGAGAAATTTATATTCAAGGTATTTCTAGTCAAATTCCAGTTTTATTTTTGGATTTAGAAAAAAATTTAAAAGTTCTTGATATAACTCGAGCTCCTTGATCAAAAACTAGTCAAATGCGAGATCTTATGGAAAATACTTGAGAAATTACAGCAAATGAATTAAATGCAATAAGATTATCTAAATTAAAAGCAAATATAGAAAAACTTTGAGTTACAAATGTGAAAACTATAAAATCAGATGCAAAATTGCTTTGAGAAAAACTCGAAAAGGAAAGTTTTGATAGAATTTTAGCAGATTTACCTTGTTCTGCTGAATGAAGAATAAATTTATCAAATGAAAAAACTTACTCTTTTTGGTCAGAAAAAAACATAAAATCAAATTATTATTTACAAAGAGAAATTTTGAAATCTTGTATTCCACTTCTAAAAAAAGATTGAATTTTAGTTTATTCTACTTGCACAATCGCTCCAGAAGAAAATGAAGCAATTGTTCATTTTATACTTTCAAATTTCCCTGAATTACAGATAGAAGAAATAAATTTAGATTACGAATTTTCAAGAATTTGAATAAAATCTTTTTGAAAACAAGTTTACAGAAAAGATGTTGAAAAGACTTTAAGATGCTTACCAAATAAAATGAGTGAATGATTTTATATAGCTAAATTTAGAAAAATTTAAATATGAAAAAATTATTATTTATAATATTTTTAATTTTTTTTATAAACACAGCAAAAGCTGAAACTAATCTGATAACTAGTTCTTATCAGACTTTTTTTGATTATTCAAAAGAATCTGACAAAGTAAAAGAAGCTATAAAAAATAAAATTTTAACTTTTGAAACAAACACTTGAACAATAAATTGTAATGAAAAATTAGAGAAATGTAGCATAGAAACTCCTTGAATTTATGCTGGAAATATAATTATTTCAACAAAATTAAATGATAAAACTATAAAAAGTGAATATTTTTTAATAAATAAATTAAACTTGATTATAGAAAATTTGGAATTTAGTGAAGACAAAACTCTAAGAAAAGACATAGAATTTTTATATTCTTATAAAAATGCACCAGAACAAATAAAAGAAATAATAAAATCAGGTTGAATATATATTGTAAGCGAAAAATGAGATATAAAATGTTTAAATGAAAATTGTTTTATAGATACAAAATGATTAGAATATGGGAAATTTTTAGTTAAAATTAAAACAAAAAATAAAACTTTAAAAGTATTAAATTATAAAATAAAAAAATACAGTGAAAAAGTTGATATTTCTAATTCTTTTCCATACAAAAGATTGCAAAAATATTCTCTGAGTTGTGAAATAAGTGCGGCTGCTGATATAATTTCAGCTATAAAATGACAAAAAATAGAAGAAGATGAATTATTTGAAAATTTAGAAAAAACTAATTTTTTTGATAAAAAAGCTATAAAATTTAAATGAGAATATCTTTGGTGAAATCCAAATTATGGTTTTGTTTGAGCCATAAATAATGCAAAACAAAGTGAAATGACTTGATATTGAGTCCTGGAAACTCCAATTTCTGTTTTGTATAAAAAATATAAAATTTCTAACAAAATCATAACAAAGAAAAATTACAATTTTTATTATTCTCAAAACCAACATTTAATTGAACTTTTTATCGAATTAAACAAATGAAATTTTGTGCAATTATGGTGAGATTATGCAACTAATCCAGAAGAAGATGATTGAATAAAAGAAAAAGTAAATCAAATTGATGTAGATTCTTGATTAAATTGAAAAAATTATTCTCCAAATTGGAATAAAAACAGATTAATAGCTTGGAATTATATGAAAGATTGAGATTTAATACAACATATTTGATTGAATTGAGAGCATGCTTTTTATTTGCTTTGATACGAAGGAGAAATTGATAATCCTAAAAAAATAATAGTTTGGGACACTCTCACATGAAAACACATATATAATACAAAAGAATGGCTTAGAAAATGGAATTTAATGGAAAACAGAAGTATAATAGTATACAAATAGAAACCAATTTAAGTTTGCATTTTAAAAAATTCTTCATATAATGATAATCATTATCATTATAAAATAAAATGATAAGATTTATTTAAAAATTTATAAGAAAATATGAAAGCATCCGATTTATTTATAAAATGTCTTGAAAACGAGTGAGTAGAATATATTTATTGAGTTCCTGGTGAGGAAAACTTAGATATGCTAGAATCTATAAGAAATTCTAAAATAAAACTTATTTTGACTAGAAATGAACAAACTGCTGTTTTTATGGCGGCTACTTATGGAAGACTTACATGAAAAACTTGAGTTGCTATAGCTACTCTATGACCTGGAGCTACAAATATGCTTACTTGAGTTGCTTATGCACAACTTTGATGAATGCCAGTAATTGTAATTACAGGGCAAAAACCAATCAAAAAATCAAAACAATGACAATTTCAAATAATTGATGTTGTTTCTATGATGAAACCTGTTACAAAATTATCTACAAGTATAGTAAATGGTTCTAGAATTCCATCAACTATAAGAAATGCTTTTAAGCTTGCTGAAGCTGAAAGACCTGGTGCTGTTGCAATAGAATTACCTGAAGATATAGCAGAGGAAATGGTTGAAGATACTTTTGTTCCTCTTGAAGTAGAAAAGATCAGAAGACCAGTTATTGATGAAAAAATGCTTGAAATTTTGAAAAATAAAATTGAAAAAGCAAAATGTCCGATTATTTTAGTTTGAGCTGGAGCAAATAGAAAAAGAATTTCAAAATATTTGGAAAAATTTATTACAAAAAATAATATTCCTTTTTTCTCATCACAAATGTGAAAATGAGTTGTTGATGAAAGATTAGAACAATATTTAGGAACAGCTGCTTTAACAGAAAAAGATTATATTCATGATGCTATAAAAAAAGCTGATTTGATATTATCAGTTTGATATGATGTTATAGAAAAACCTACAAATATTTTAGGTCCAAACTGAACTGAGACTATTCATATAAATTTTTATCCTGCTACAATTGACGATGTATATTTTCCTAAACTTGAAGTAGTTTGAGATATTTGAAATATTTTTTGGCAACTTGATGAAATAGATTTAGATAATAAAAATTGGGATTTTTCTGAAATTTACAAAATAAATACTGAAAATAAGAAAAAAATAGAAGCAAATTTAGACTTAGAAAAAGACTCTGATACTATGTTTCCAAGAAAATTAGCAAATAACTTAAGAGAAGTTTTAAAATCTGATGATATACTTGCTCTTGATAATGGACTTTACAAAGTTTGGCTTGCTAGAAATTATCCTGCTTATGAAACAAATACAATTTTACTTGATAATGCTCTTGCAACTATGTGAGCTGGACTTGCTTCAGCAATGAGTGCAAAGATACTAAATCCAAATAAAAATGTAGTTTGTGTAACTGGAGATGGATGACTTGTAATGAATTTATGAGATTTAGAAACTGCTGTTAGACTAAACTTAGATATAACAATTGTAGTATTAAATAATAGTGCTTACTGAATGATAAAATGGAAACAAAAAAATGCCTGATTTGGTGATTTCTGACTAGATTTCTGAAATCCAGATTTCGTGAAATTAGCTCTAAGTTTTGGTGCAAAATGATACAAAGTAGAAAATAAATCTGATTTTAAATGAATTTTAGAAAAAACATTATCAGAAAAATGAATCAAAATAATTGATTTAGCTTTTGATTACCCTGAAAAGATTAGTTAATATATTTTAAAAAAACAATATTATGCCAACATTACAATCAATAAATCCTTACACTGAGGAATTAAATGCAGAGTTTGAAACTCTGACTCTTGAAGAATTAAATGAAAAAATAAATAAAGCTCATGAGGCTTATTTAGTGTGGAAAAATACTCCAAATTCTAAGAAAAAAGAATTATTTTTGAAGTTTGCAGATGAACTAGAAAAAGATATAGATGAATGTGCAAGACTTGAAACTATTGAAATGTGAATGCTAAATCATATTTCAAAAGCTGGACTTCAAAAAACTATTTCACTTATTAGATGGTTTGCAAATAATTTTGAAGAAATTTTATGAGAAAAAAAATATATAAGTGAATGAATGAATGTGATAGAAATGCATGATTCTATTTGAGTAATTTTTGGAATTGCTCCATGGAATTTTCCTTTTAATCAATTACTTAGAGCCGCTGTTCCAAATATATTAGCTGGAAACACTCAAGTTTATAAACATAGCTCAAATGTGCCACTTACTGCTGTAAAAATAGAAGAATTATTTAGAAAAGCTGGTTTTCCAGAATGAGTTTATACAAACTTATTTGTTTCATCAAGCTTAAGCGAAAATATAATTTCACACAAATATATTGCTTGAGTAAATCTTACTTGATCAGAAAAAGCAGGATCTTCAGTTTGAAGTTTGGCTTGAAAATATCTAAAACCATCAGTTTTGGAACTTGGATGAAATGATGCTTTTGTAGTTTTGGAAAATTCAGATATTGATAAAACTATAGAATTTGCAGTAAATTGAAGAATGAGAAATGGAGGACAAGCTTGTAATTCATCAAAAAGATTTTTAATACCTGCTTCTATTTATGAAACATTTTTAGAAAAATATACAAAAGCAATGAGTGAACTTATTATTTGAGATCCTATGAATCCAGAAACTCAAGTTCAACCATTATCAAGCAAAAAAGCTGTTGAAGAAATAGAAGAACAAGTTGCTAGAGCTGTTTCTACTGGAGCTAGAATTACAACTTGATGAAAAGCAATTAAATGAAAATGATTTTTCTTTCCACCAACTATTTTGGCTGATGTATCAAAAGAAACTTCATCATTTAATGAAGAAATCTTTGGTCCAGTAGCTTCTGTTATGAAATATTCAAATATAGATGAAGCTATAGAATTTGCGAATTGAACTGATTTCTGATTATCAGCGGTAGTAATCTGAAATGATGAAAAAGAGGCTATAGAAATTGCAAAAAAAATTGATTGATGAATGATTTTTATAAATCAAAATGCAGGATCAAAAGCAAGTCTTCCTTTTGGTTGAGTTAAAAAATCTTGATATCGAAAAGAAAATTGACCTGATTGATTAAAAGCCTTTACTAATAAGAAAGTAATAGTTTATTAAAAAACTTTTGTAAAATTAAAAATATTCTCTATAATGAGAATTGTTATCATTTAATAAAAATAAACATGACACATAATTTACCAAAATTACCTTATGAAATTAATGAGTTAACTCCTTATATTTCAGTTGAAACATTTGAATACCACTATGGAAAACACCATAAAGCTTACATAGATAATTTAAATAATTTAATTATTTGAACTGAATTTGAAAATTTAAGTTTAGAAGAAATTATTAAAAAAGCTCCTGCTTGAGGTGTTTTTAATAATGCTGCTCAAGTTTGGAATCATACTTTTTATTTTTCATGATTTACACCAAATTCTACAAAAATTCCTATGAAAAAAACTTTAGAATTAATAAATAGAGATTTTGGAAGTTTTGAAAATTTTAAAGAATTATTTAATAAATCAGCTACTTCTAATTTTGGTTCTGGTTGGACTTGGTTAGTTTTAAACAAAGAATGAAAACTTGAAATTATTAATACCTCAAATGCATGAAACATTTTAACTATGGAAGATAAAAAAGCTCTTCTAACTTGTGATGTTTGGGAACATGCTTATTATATAGACACAAGAAATTCAAGACCAAAATATTTAGAAAATTTCTGGAATATTATAGATTGGGAAAAAATAGAATCATTTTTATAATTTAGTTAAAAACAAAAAATCACTTTGCAAAAATTTTTGCAAAGTGATTTTTTTTATATTAATCAATGATCTTTAAATGTTTCTATCTGGGATTTAGTTAAAAATTTAGAAAGATTTTCTTCAGTTGTTCAAAATATAGAATCTAAATTACCAAATTCTTTTAATAATTTTTGTCTTGTTTTAGGTCAAATTCAAGGCAAATCTTCAAGCATATTTTTCTTGTTTGATTTTATTCTAGAATCTCTATTAAAAGTTATAGCAAACCTATGAGCTTCATCTCTGATTTTTTGTACAAGTCTTAATTCTTCAGAATCTTTTTCAAGTAATATAGAAATTTTTTCTCCAGGTAAGAATAATTCCTCTTCCCTTTTTGCTATTGATACAAATTGAAGTTTATCAAATAATTCTTTTTTTTCAGTTTCGAAAATTTCGGATTTAAAATTATCTACAACCTGTATAACACTTGATAATTGTCATTTTCAACCATCTATAATTATCAAATCTGGAACAAAAGAAGTTTTTTCTATTTCTTTTAATCTTCTAGTTAATACTTCTTTCATAGAAGCAAAATCATCAATTTTTCATTCATCAAGTGATTTTATTCTATATTTTCTGTATTTAGCAGGATTTGTTTTACCATTTTCAATAATAGTACGAGAAGCAACTGTATGATTTCCTGAAATATGACTTATATCATTACATTCAAATAAAATATCTTTATTTATTTTTTTATATCATAAAATTTCAAGTAAATTTTCCTGAGTTTTTTTTGTAAAATTTTTAGTTGATAAACTATCTAGATTATCTTTATATGCAAAATCGAAAAGATTTTTATAAACTAATTTCAAAAGTTCTAATTTCCCTCAAATTTTTGGAGTTTCTATAGAAATTTTAACTAAATCAATATTTAGCTCAAATGGAACAATTATATTTAATTTTTTTCCATAATTTAAATAATTATTTTCTATAAAATATTCAAGTATGAATTCTTTGTCTTCATCAAGTTTATCTTCTATTTTGAAATTTTTATATCAAGAAATTTTACTATCTCTTACTTCCATTACTCAAATATATTTTTTGTCATATTTCTCTATGTAATTTATTATATCATAATCTCATTCTATAAAATCTCTGACTATTTGAGAATTATCTAATATTTTTATAGATTCTATAGTTTCTTTGATTTTTAAAGCTTGTTCAAATTTCAGATCTGTTGCAAATTTTTTCATTTTATCTTCTAAATAAATTAAAACTTCCTTAATATTTCAAGATAAAAAATTTTTTATTTCTCTTATAGAATTTAGATAATCATCTATATTTTTTTTATTCATTAAACAAGGGGCAGAACAAAGTCAAATATAATAATCAAGACATGGAATCTTAGTATTTCATTTTAATTTTATAATTATGTTTCAATCTTTTTCTTCAAAAACTATATTACAAGATCTAGAAAAAAATACTTTTTTAATAATTTTCAAAATATTTGCAACATAAAAAGAACTTGTATAGGGTCAAAAAAAATCTCATTTTCAAGCTTTTATTCTAGTTTTTATGATTTTAGGAATAGCTTCAGCAGTAATTTTAATATAAATATAATTTTTATCATCTTTCATCAAAATATTATATTTTGGCTTATGTTTCTTAATTAGAGTTGATTCTAAAATAAGACTTTCTTCTTTATTATTTGTGATTATATATTCTATATTCTCTATTTCTTTTATCATTTTTTTCTTTGCCAAATTCAAATCTGCCGATGATAAAAAATAAGAATTTACTCTAGAATGTAAACTTCCTGATTTTCAAATATATATAATTTTTCATTGTTTATCAAAAAATTTATAAATTCCTGGATTGCTTGGAATGTTTTTTAAAATATTTTCTAGATTATTATTTGACATAATTATTATTATAATTATAAATAATTTGCATTTAAAATACAAAAATAAAAAAAGAGAGGTTACAAAAAAATGGAAAATAATAAACCATTTAAAGTTGAAGCTGTTACTTTCATGGACAGAGTAAATGTTGCTGGATTAGAAACAGCCAATAAAATGATTGGCTATACTGATAGCTTAAGAGAAAAACTCAAAACACCTAGTAACACTTGGTTGATTGTTTTAGGAACAATTACAATCATTTGCGTTAACATTAAGAGATTCTGTATTTTCGTAAAAACAAAAACTAAACCATTTTTTGCAAAAGCAAAAGAAAAAAGTTTAACTTTATACGAAGAAACAAAACCGAAGGTAGAAGAGCTTTTCCAAAAAGTGAAAAGCAAATTTTCAAAAAAAGTTGAAGAATCTTCTGAAGCAAAAGAAGAAGTTCAAGCTCCACAGAGTTAGCCAAAAGCTAACTCTTTTTTTTATTCACTCAAATCTATTGTTCAATTCTTTTTCTTTAATTTTTCAATTTTTTCAATGTCTTCTTCAGTTATTTTTTTCTTCTTTTGATATCATTTTGCTCACATATAATCTTCAACTATTCAAGATAAAGTATGAATAAGTAAATCAAATTTATCAACATTTTCTTCTTCTTCTTGATTATGTTCATCTTCTTCATTTTCCTTTATTTGATCTTCTATCAAATTCAAAGTATCATATGGAAGAAATGATTTTTCCATAATAACACTATCACTTCAAATTTTATGTAAAACTATTCTTCAATTCTTTAATATTGTGTCAAAAAATCAATCTTGAATAATTTCAATTCATTCTATATTTTCATATTTTATAGATAAAGTTTTTACATCAAATAATCACCATGTAACACTTACTATTCAAGAATTTGTAACAATCCAAGCATCATTATACCAATCAAATATTTCAAAAATAAGTTTTCAAAAAATTATTAAAAAAAATATTTCAAAATAATAAAAAGAAAGCAATTCTTGAAAAAAGATTGAATTATATAAAAGAAATACTGGCAATAAAAATCAAAATATTAAATAAATTAAAATATTATCAATAATCAAAACAAAATGCTTATGAATAACTCATAAAACTTCTTCTTGTTCAGAAATATATCTTTTAAAAAATTCTTTTTCAAATTTATTCATCTTATTTTAATTAAAAAAATATTCTTATAATTTTTCTTGTATATTCTTTTATTTTTCTAGTTTTTGATTTAATATTTGTTTATTTACTTCTTCAAGAGAAATAGGTTTTGAAAAATAATATCATTGTCCAAAATCAACTCAAATAGATTTTAATTCATTCAATATTTCTTTGTCTTCAACATATTCTGCTATAACTTTTATTCAAGTTTTATTAGATCAACTTATGATTCATAGTAAAGATTCTTTTAAAAAATCATCTTTTTGCATATTTTTTATAATATTTCAATCTATTTTTACATAATCAAGAAGCCCTTTTGACATGAAATCATAAAGTCTATCAAAATTTTGTGATTCTGAACCAAAATCATCAAGTGATATTTTAAATCATTTTTTCTTATATTTTTTTATAGCAAAACATACCTCATCTATTATATTTTTATCTTTTGGAAACTCGTTTTCAAGTATTTCAAAACTTATATGATCTGTAATATCTTCTAAATGATATTTAAATATCTGTTCATCTATAAAATTCATTATTTTTTCATCTAAAAAATCTTTTCAATACAAATTAATAGAAACAGAAATATTTTTATTTCTTCCTATAAATTCAAAAATTTTATCTACCATTCTTATTGCAATATCAGATGTTCTTCATGCATTTTTTATATTTGGAATAAATTTGTCTGGTGGAATAAAAGATCAATCTTTATTAATTAATCTAACTAAAGCTTCATATTTATGAATTTCTCAAGTTTTTAAATCTACTATAGGCTGAAAAAATGGTACTATTCTATTATTTTTTAAAGCTTCTTGAACCATAGATAATGTTTCCATATTTTCTCTATAAGATAGCTTATCTTTTAATCAAGATCAATAAAAAGTTACATCAGTTTTTTCATCATCCAAAGTCATTAATAATTTTTCATAAATATGTTTATCTTCTCATAAAACAACTCAAAATTTAGATTTAGAAACTTGAAAAATTACATTATCAATGTCTATTAATTTTCATAAATCAAGACTAGCATCTTGTATTTTTGAAAATAATTTTTTTATATATGTTTCATTTGTAATTTCTTTTTTTAACTCAATAATAAAAGTCGTACTACTTGATCTATAAAATTTCTTAGCAATTGATGAATCAAAAACATTTTTAAGTAATTTTGATATTGCTTGTAAATATTTATCTCAAACTTCAGGAGAATATGCTTTACCTACATCAGCAACACTTTTAAATTTCAAAATAACAAAATTTGATTTTTCTTTTATTGCTAATAAATTTTGCTTAAATTTTCCTTCATTATAAAATCAAGTTATTATATCTAATTCTAAATCTTTATTTAATTCATCTTTCATAATCAAAGCTCATATATTTTCCTCTATAAAAACATATTCTTTATTAAAAATATTCATAAACCTGTATTCATAAATTTCTGGATATTTAAAATAAATAAAATAACCATGGGAAAGTGGTATTTTTGCGGATTTATATCATCTAGGTAAATGATTTTTTTTATCTCAATGGATTAATTTTATCTCACAAATTCAATAAAACATTTCTCTAGAAATAAATGTAAAAATATTTTCATTTAATCAATCTGATTTAGAAAGCATTGAATGCATATTATCTCTAACTTTCAAATTATATTGAGGTGCAAATTTTCATATAATTTTTTTTCAAAATTTTATATTCTCTTCATCAAGATAAAATCATGAATCTACATCAGATAAAAATATTTTTCATATATTAAAAAAAATTTCATTATATTTATTTAAAAAATCTTTATTATTTTTTTTAATATTCTCTATATTATGAATTTGAGCAAATTTATAATAAAATGTCTGTGCTTTTTCTTGAGATTCATCATTATCAAAAGTGGAATAATAAATAGATAATTCTAAATATATATCAGTATATGAATAAAGTAAATTCGATGCTACCTTATTATGTCAAATATAAGAAACTAAATTATTAACAAATTGTTTTGTAAAAGAATCATCTATATTTTTGATTTTTTTTAAAATAACTGAAATTATATTTAATTTAAATTTTTCATAATAACTAGATTCATATTTATTTTGAAGTAAATTATTTCATAATAATAATAATTTATCTATTTCATTATATTCTGAATACTTTAATAAATTCCATATAACTTCTAATTCATAATAATTTACATCCTTTTTTTGCAAAAATTGCATGATTATATCATTCAATTTTTTATGTTCCATATTATCATTAGATGATAATTTATATACTCTATATAAATTTGAAATTAACTCTTTTTCAAAAGAAAAAATATCAGAAAAAATAAATTTATCATTTATATATTTTCTATAATTTGAAATTATTTCTTTCAATAATTCTTCCTCATTTTGATAAGATTTATTTTTAAGTTTTGCTATAAGGTCCAATAAATTAACTGTAACATTTCAAATAAATGCTATATTAACTTTTAATTCATCAGTATTTCAATTTCAATATTTTGAAGTTTTTATATTATTGTATCAATCTATTTGAGTTTCAAAAATATCACTATAAAATTTAATTTCTTTTTTTAGATTTTCTTCATCAATATCTGAATAATTTGAAACCAAATCTTCATCTATTTCCTGAAATTCTTTTTCTATTTCTTGTTCTATTATTATTTGTCAGCCTGTTTCTACTTCTTTTTTTTGCTCAAATTGATTATCTTCTATTTCTTCATTTTTATTTAAATTAGTAGCGAACATTAATTTATACCTTCATAAAATTGTTCTAGTTGTATCCAAATGTTCATCAAATTCATGATTATCATTTTTCATATCAAATAATACTATAAATTTATTTATTTTATTTATAGTTAAATTAAGTAAATTTACAGTATTTTTATTTTCTTGAAAATAATTAAATCAGAAAAGTATAACCTTATTTAAAACATCTAAAAATATTTCTAATGTTGAAATATAATTAAAAATATTCTCTGTATTTTCTAAATTAGAAATATTTTTGTAATATTCTTCTAATAAATTATCAATTTCAGTAAAATCATGAAAATTATTATTAAAAATATTTTTTAATATATCATAATCTTTATTTACTCAGAGAAGGTATAATAAAAAATTTATTTCTTCAAATGACTTTATAGAAGAATCGTCAAGAATTTTGGAAACATTTTCTTTTATGTAAGAATATAAATAATTTTTAAATTCATCATCATATAAAGCTAATTTATAAATTTCA
>JAQVPN010000137.1 GCA_028702055.1 Candidatus Altimarinota bacterium
TAAATGATTAAGTTTAGAAAAAAGTAAAGAATTATTAAAATTATATAAAAGGGAAGAAATTGTGAAATTATTTATAAGCGATGAAGAGTTTCATTATTTTCTTCTAAGATTACCTCATGATAAAGAAAAAATATTTTTAAATTATTTATGACTATAAAATATATGAATAAATTAAATAGAGCACTAACAAAAACTAATAAAAAAGTTTTTTGAACAATAAATAAAATAGAAAGTGAAATTAAACTTAATAAAAATAAAGAAAGATTTTTAGAAAAATTAAATAAATTAGAGACAAGTATTGGTCCAAAATATCCTATGGTTGATGCACATCTTCATCTTGTAGATTTTTTATGAGAAACTGAATGAATAAAAAATTTGATTTATTATATGGATAAATCAAATATAGAAAAAGCTGTAATTTTTTGAACTGCTTTGAAAAAAATTTGGGCTGAAAATGAAAGAGAAAGACCAGAATATTATTTAGATGATGATAATGAATGTTATTATGATTCTGGTACAGATACTATAATTGCAAATGAATTTAATAGTTTATCAAAAAAAGAAAAAGAAAGATTTTATCCATTATTATGTGGTTTTAATCCTATGGATATAGATGCTGTTAAACAAATAGAAAGAACTATTAAATATAATCCTTGAGTATTTTGTGGTATTTGAGAAGTTTTATATAGACATGATGATTTAACATTTCAAACTCAATGAGAAGCTCCTAGAATGAATACAAAAGCTACATCTTTAATATTAGAATTTGTTTCTAAATATGATCTTCCTATTATGATTCATAATAATATTACTTCGCCATCTGTTTCTGATTATCCAAAATATCTTCACGAACTTGAAACTATGTTGATGGAATATCCTAAAGCTAAAGTTATTTTTGCTCATTGTTGAGCATCAAGAAGATTAAATGCCCCATATTATGCAAAAATGATAGATAGATTACTTACAGAATATCCATCTTTATATGTAGATTATTCTTGGGTTGTTTTTGATGATATTATTTCCATAAATGATGTTACAAAAGAAGAATGGATACAATTAACAGAAAAATTTTCTGATAGGGTTATGATTTGATCAGATATTTTATGAAATTGATTTTATAAAGTTTGATTAACAAATTCTAGATATAATTCTTTTCTAGATTCTCTTAGTCCAGAAACTAGAGAAAAAGTTTGTAGAACTAATGCTATTTCTTTATATAAGAATTCTAGAAATAAAGTAGAAAAATGATTAAAAATAAAATATCCAAGTTTAAAAGAAGTTAAATTTTAAAAATTAACTATTAAAAAACTCCTGAAATTTCAGGAGTTTTTTTATTATTTTCTTAATTCTAATTTAGCTAAGATTTCATCGTATTTTTCATTATTTGTTTTCTTTAAGTAGTTAAGAAGTTTTCTTCTTTTTGCTACCATAAGCATAATACCTCTTCTTGAGTGATTATCTTTTTTATGTTCTTCTAAATGTCATTTTAAAGATTCTATTCTAGAAGTTAATATTGCTATTTGTACTTCAGGAGATCCAGTATCTTTTTTATCTCTAGCAAAATTTGCTATGATTTCTTTTTTTTCAGCTCTTTGCATATTGCAGTAATTTAAAAAATATAAATTTAAAACCAGAAATTACACCAGTTTTTTTTAAGGCAAAGGGATTATATTTACATTTTTATTAAAATCAAAAAAAAATATATTTTTCTTGTAAAGACTTAAAAAATGAATATAAATAAAAATAATAAATGAATAATAATTAACCTAATTTTTATGAAAATAAGAAAAATAAATTTTGATAAATATTTACAAATTTTTGATAAATATCCAAGAGAATATTTTGTTTTTATATTCTTTTTTATATTTGCAGTTGTTATAATTTCTAAAGTTTTTGATTACACTGTTTCAAAATATTCTTTTTATAAAGATTTAGCAGATAGGCAACAAAAAACTCAAACTTCAATTCCAGTTACAAGATGAAGTATTTATTCAAATAATGATAAATGAAAAGTTTTAGCAACTTCAGTTGATTTAAATGATTTAGCTATAGATCCAGCTGTTGAATGAGATAAAAATAAATTAAAAGCTTTTTTGGTAGATATAGTTTATAAACAAAATTGTTATCTAAAATGAGAAAAAAATTGTTATAAAGATATGTCAAAATTTTTACATGTTTTAGAAATTCCAGATTTTAAATTTGAAGAATCTTATATAAAATGAATTATTTGACAAAAATTAGAAAAAGACATAAATAAGAAAAAACTTACAAATGTATTGATTGCAGACACATTATCTCAAGAAGAAATAAATAAAATAACAAAATTAAGCTTAACTTGAATTTATATTAATTGATTAAATGTATATGCAAATCCTGAAGAAATAATAGATCCTAAAATTATTGCTTCATCTTTAAGTGATATTTTACAAGAAGATGAAACTAGTTTGGCTTATAGAATGAGAAAAAGAGATTTAAGATATATTCCGATTATTTCAAAATTATCTATTTCTTTGTATGATGAAATAAATAAAAAAATTAATGATGAAAAAGAATCTATAAAAAGATGATTTTTAACAAAAGATAAATGAATACGAAATTTTATTATTTTGACCCCAAATCCTAATAGATTTTATCCAGAAAGATTTTTAGCTTCACAAGTTTTATGATTTTTAGATAACTGATGAATAGGTCGTTATGGTATAGAATGATATTTTAATAATTTATTAAAATGAAAAGAATGATCACTAATTACTAAAAAAGATACAATGTGAAGAGTTATAGATCCTTCAACATTAAAAGAAGAAGAAATTCGAGTTGCTTGAGCAAATATAACTTTAACTATAGATAGAAATATTCAAAAAAAAGTAGAAGAAGAACTTGAAAAATGAGTAGAAGAATTTAGAGCTAATAAATGAAGTGTTACTGTAATGAATCCAAAAACTTGAGAAATACTTGCTATGGCATCATATCCAACTTTTGATCCAAATGAACCGGGAGATGTATATGAAATAGAAAAAGTATCATATTGAAAATATCCAAATCCTACAGATTTACTTTGAAAAACTGTTTTAGTAGAAGATAATATTTCTTGAGATGAACTTCTTTATGATAACAAAAAAATAAAATTAAGAGTTGCAACAAGAGAAGAACTTTATAATC
>JAQVPN010000138.1 GCA_028702055.1 Candidatus Altimarinota bacterium
CTGATGGAAATATTATACTTTTTATAGATGAAATTCACACTATTGTTTGAGCAGGAGCGACTGAAGGACAATGAGATGCTGGAAATCTACTAAAACCAAGTCTAGCAAGATGACAACTTCATCTAATCGGAGCTACAACTATAAACGAATATAGAAAATATATAGAGAAAGATCCTGCACTAGAAAGAAGATTTGCACAAGTAATAGTAGATGAACCAAATCGTGATGATGCATTAACTATTTTGAGATGAATAAAAGATAAATATGAAACTCATCACGGGATAAAAATCACAGATTCTGCTATTGAAGCAGCTGTTGACTTATCTATAAAATATATAAGTGATAGAAAACTTCCAGATAAAGCAATAGATTTGATGGATGAAGCATTATCTAGTGTAAAAATAAATTCCATTTCAAAACCTGTTGAACTTGATATTTTACAAAAAGAAATTAGAACTTTGGAAATAGAACTTGAAGCTAAAAAGGCTGAGGATTGAACAAAATCAGAAAATTTACAAGAAATCTCAAAAAAAATAGCTAACAAAAAAGAAGAAGCTACTAAGTTAGAACAAGCTTGGAAAAGAGAAAAAGATATGATTACTTGAATCAAAGAAACTAGAGAAAAAATAGATAGTTTGAAAGTTGAGGCAGATGAGCGAGAGAGAAATACTGACTTTGCCAAAGTTGCAAAAATCAGATATGGAGATATTCCTACACTTGAAAAAGAAATAGAAAATATTGAAAAATCACTAAGTGAATTACAAGAAAATGGTAAAAGTTTCTTAAAAGATAAAGTTACAGAAGAAGATATTGCTGAAATAATTGCTAAATGGACTGGAATTCCAGCCTCAAAACTTATAGAAAAAGAAAAAGATAAACTTTTACATATGGAAGAATATTTATCTAAACAAGTAGTATGACAAGATAAAGCAATAAATGCTGTTTCAAATGCTATAAGAAGAGCTAGAGCTTGACTTAATGAAGTAAATAAACCTCTTGGTTCTTTCCTATTCCTATGACCAACTTGAGTTGGTAAGACTGAAACTGCAAAGGCTTTAGCTGAATTACTTTTCAGTGACAAAAATGCAATGATTAGGATAGATATGAGTGAATATATGGAAAAACATTCAGTTTCTAGACTAGTTTGAGCTGCCCCAGGTTATGTTGGATATGAAGAAGGTTGACAATTAACAGAAAAAGTTAGAAGAAAACCATTTTCAGTTGTACTTTTTGATGAAGTAGAAAAAGCTCATCCAGATGTATTTAATATATTACTTCAAGTCCTTGATGATTGAAGACTTACAGATAGTAAATGAAAAACTGTAGATTTTAAAAACACTATTATAATCCTTACAAGTAATATCGGATCATATAAGATTCAAGACTTGACTAAAGATTGAAAAAATAGTGATGAAATTCTAAAAGAAATAGAACCCGATTTAAAAGGGCATTTCAGACCTGAATTTTTAAATAGAATTGATGATATAATTGTTTTCAATCCATTATCAGAAGAAATGTTAAAAAATATTGTTACAATTTTACTTAAAAATGTAGCAAAAATTTTGCAAGATAGAGATATAAAAGTAGAATTTTCTGAAAAATTAAAAGATTATCTCATAAAAGTTGGTTATGATAAAGAATTTGGTGCTAGACCTATGAAAAGAGCTATTACAAATGTAATTATGAATAATCTATCAACAAAAATAATTTCAAATGAAATAAAAGCTTGAGATAATATAATATTAAGTGTTGATGAAAAATGAAATTTGACTATTAAATAAAAAAAATATTCCTCAAAATTGAGGAATATTTTTTATTTAATTTTAATTAATTAAGCAACAACTTTATCACTTATTTTTTCATAAGAATAAATTTCTCATTCTGAAAAAAATCTTTTTAATTCTTTAGCTGCTGTTTCTTCTGAATCAGAAGCATGAATTATATTAGCATCTATTGAAAGAGCAAAATCTCATCTAATAGAACCTGGTAATGCTTCTGTAGGATTTGTAGCTCCAGTAAGCATTCTAACTGTTTTGATAGAATCTTTACCAGTTATAGCCATAGCAACAACAGGAGAACCAGTCATATAAGCTAATATACCTGGAAAAAATGGTTTATCAGCAAGAAAATCATAATGTTCTTCAACTATACTTTTTGGTAATTGAACTAATTTCATTCAAGAAATTTTTAATCCTTTATTTTCAAATCTAGAAATAATTGCACCAATTAAACCTCTTTGAACAGTATCTGGTTTAAGTAAAACTAAAGTAGTTTGCATAAAACTTTATGTTTAAAAATATAAAATAACGGCGATATTATATGTAATTTTTTTATAAATCAAATTTAAGAGTTTCAAAAATTAGACTTATATTTAAAATTATGATAGAATTAGGCTAAATTAGTTTTAAAAATAAAATTTATGGATGAAAATAACAACGATTTATACAAATTTCCTGATGACCAAATAAATGAAATTAAAGAAAAAAATGAAATTTCAGAAAAAATAAATTCTTTAGAAGAGAAATCAAAGACTATTCAAGAAAAATATGAAATACTTGGAAAAATTTCTAATTTATCTAAAATACTTGGAAGTAATTATGATGTAAAAGTTGCTATAAATTCAAAACGATGAATATATTTCTTACAAATAAATTGAAATAATTTAGATATAGCTGTAAATACTCAAGATAAATTAGAAAATATAAGTAAAGCATTAGAAAAATGACTTTTAATTGAAACAGATGATTCAATTGAATGAAAAATAAAAAAGCGAACTTGATTATGAGATTATTCTTTAAAATTAAATTGAGATTTGATTTCTAGAAGTATACTTATTAATAATAGTATATTACCTGATTATTTTGATGATAATATAATAAATGCTAAAGAAAGTAAATTATCAAAAAATGAAATAGAAGAAATTTTTATATTTATTATGAATATAAAATGAATAAAAAAAGAAGATTGGAACATAGCTAGTACTGTATGTAAAAATAATACAGTAACAGAAAAATGTAAAGACAAATTATGAATTCATGATATAAATACTAGCAATAATTAATAAAATAAAGCATATCGATTTGATATGCTTTATTTTATTTCTTCGAATAAATTTAAAATTTTATATTTATTTTTTAT
>JAQVPN010000139.1 GCA_028702055.1 Candidatus Altimarinota bacterium
GAGTGGCATATAAAAAAATATTTTTAAAAAATAATAAGTTTTGATTATATATAAATGACTTTATCAGTCAAGAAAAAAGAAATTTAAGCTAAAATAAAATCAATTTTTCATTCCATAGGATTTACTCTATCTATAATAATTTCTAGAGAATCTCAAAGTTTAAAAGTTTTTCCAGATTTTTGTTCGTGAGTTTCCATAGCTTCATTATCATAAGTCCAAGTTCATCTCATAGACTCAAATCTAACCATTCATTCTACAAAATTATTAAGTTCTACAAAAATTCAATTAGCTATAATTCATGAAATAGTTCACTCAAATTTTTCTCAAACTTTATCTTCTACAAATTTTGCCTTTAAATAATCATTTATTTTATATTCTATTTTTTCTGATTTTTCTTCCTTTTCACTTGTTATTCTAGCTACTTCTGGAAGTAAATTTTTATAGTGTTTTATTCTTTCTCTATCTAACTTTTTATTGATTTTTTCTTTGATAATTCTATGAATTTGTAAATCTGGATATCTTCTAATTGGAGATGTAAAGTGACTATAATAATCAAGAGCAAGTCAAAAATGACCTTCATTTACTTCTGAATATATAGCTTTTTGTAAAGTTCTTAAAACAAATTTTGAAATTATTTCTCATTTTGCATGAATTTTTATTTCTTCTAAAACTCATTGAAATGATTTTGGTGAAATTTTTTCTGGAAGCATAGTTTTTATTCCAAAAATATGAAGCATTTTTTGAAGTTTTTCAATATCTTCTCAAGCTGGATCTCTATGGATTCTATATAAAAATGGTGTTGTAGAAAATTTCTTTCAAACTGCTTCATTTGCAATTATCATAAATTCTTCTATTATTTTATGAGCAAAATTTCTATCATATTTTTCTATTTTTATAGGTTGAAATTCATCATTTACTTCTATTTTTATTTCAGAAAAATTAAAATCTAAAACTCACATCATTTTTTTTCTCTTTTCAATAATTTGTTTTAAATTATTTGCAGTTTGTAGAAAATCAATAAGAATTTTATCTTGCTGTTTTTTAGAAATATCATCTTGAAGTTCTAGTTTATCTCAAGCATTTCAAAGTAAATAATAAACTTCATCATAAGTAAGTCTATAATTTGATTTTATAACTGATTCATATACTTCAGTATTTATAATTTCCCCTGTTTTTCCTATTTCCATACAAGCTGTAAGAGTCAGTTTATCCTCATTTGGATTTAGACTACAAAGTCAATTACTAAGTTTTTCTGGAAGCATCGGAATAACTCCACTTGGATAATAAGTACTTGTTGAACGATTTAATGCTTCTCTATCAAGAGGAGTATTTTCCCAAACATAATGAGTTACATCAGCTATATGAACATAAAGTTTATGATTTCCATTTTCTAATTTTTCTATACTTATAGCATCATCTAAATCACGAGCTGTAATTCAATCTATTGTTGTTGTAAAAAGTTTTCTAAAATCTTTTCTTCTATTTATTTCTTTTTCATTTGTTTTTAGGGGAATTTTATTAACTTCTTCTATTACTTTTTCTCAGAAACTTGATTTTAATCATGATTCTATAATTATTTTATATAAGTCAGCTTTATTTCATTTAAAATCTGGAAGAATTTCTGTAATTTTTCCATCTGGATTTTTTCTTTCCCATTTTGTTATTTTTACAACAACATTATCTCAATCTTTAGCTTTTAAAGTATTTGTTCAAGCTACAAAAATATCATTTTCTAACATATTTGAATCAACTCTAACAAATCAATAATTTTTACTTTCTATATAAGTACCAATAAATATATGCTCTGCTCTTTTTGTAACTTTTGTTATTACAGCTTCATCTCTTCATTTAAAAGTTTTAACAATTGCTTCTACTTGATCTCAATCTATAGCTGTAAATTTATTTCTTGGAAATACATAAAATCATTTTTTCTCAGTTTCTAAATCTACAAATCAAAAATCTCATTTTCATTGATGATATATTCAAATTATTTTTTTCATAATATATTTATTAAATTATTATTTTGTATTATATGAATTTAGTTTAATTTAACAAAAAAAAGAGATTATAAAATCTCTTTATAAATTATTTAATTTTGAAACAAAATCTAGATAATTATCATCTGGAGCTATTTTATTTAAAATTTCCTTTCCACATTTTTCGCATTTATGTTTTATCATCCATCATTTATTTTTTTTATAATCTATTCAAATAGGTTTCATAATAGCTTTGCATTCACTTTCTCTATCTCAAGGGAAATTTTTATCTAAATGTTTAGAACAAAGACAAAAAGGACAATGATTTCTTGCACTTCATTCAGGATGTTTTTCTATAATTTTACCACAATTTTCACAAGTAAAACTTTCATTTATCATTACAAAAGACATATTTTTAACTTATTTCTTATTTTTAAATTAATATTTTATTTATAATTTCTTCAATTTTTTTAGATAAATTTTCTAAACTTCAATCATTATAAATATTAAAATCGGATTTTTCCATACATTTTAAGACTTCAATTCAAGTATTTTCTATCCAATTTCAATTATTTTTTTTATCAGCTTCTATAAATAATTCAAAAGTTTTTGGATCAGATTCTTTTCATCTTTCAATCATCCATTTAAACCTAGTTTCAATTGGTGCATCTATTGAAATCAAATATGAATTTTCATGTTTTTTTAATTCTTCAACTTCTCAAATACTTCTTATTCAATCAATTACTAAATCTTTATTTTGATTATTCTCAATAATTTTTTTTACAAGTATTCAAGCTCAAAATTCTTCTCTCAAAGAATTTCATACTACTCTAAAATTATCTCTGGTATTTTCAAGTAATCTTTTATCTAATTCTACTTTTATTATATCTGACATAGTAGAAATAGTAAATCATTTTTCCTTAAAATAATTTACAAGTGTTCATTTTCAAGCTGCTATTGTTCAAGTAAGACCTATTATCATAATTTTTTATTTAATTATTTTTTTTTTATTTTTTATTAATTTTTTAATTTTAATTAAAATAAAAAATTTTATTTTTTTTTTTTTTTTAAAAATAATTTAAGAAATTAAAAAAGAAATTTTTAAAATAAAAAAAAAAAAAATAAAAAAAAAAAAAATTGAAA
>JAQVPN010000140.1 GCA_028702055.1 Candidatus Altimarinota bacterium
ATATGAATTTGGGAAATTGGTAGAAAAGATTGATATTAAAAAATGAACTCTACATATAGAAAAGTTATTGATAGAACTGAGTGAAAAGTATAATTGAAAAGAAACTGATGATATTAAAAAATATTATAAGATTTTACAAATTTTGAATGATCAAAATATAAATGATTATACTAAAAAAGAGATGTATTTCTTTTGATATCTATTATCTTCATCTTTTACATTTTCAAACAGAATAAGTGAAGAGAAGAGAATTATTGAGTTGATTTGGATGTAAAAATTAAAATCCTGTAAGTTTTAAACCTACAGGATTTTTTTATCTTTTCTTTAAAATCTCTATTTTAATATAACTAGGTGTTATTCATGTTTGACCATTTTAAAAAAAGTTTAAAAAAAACACTTTCCCTTTATACAAGAGAAAAGTGCTTTTTTTAATTATTTTATAAAATAGTAATAAAAATAGATAAAGTTAAAGTTTAAAGAGCAAAAAGTGATTTCTGCTTTAATTTTTATATATAATCATTTTCTCTTAAAAATTCCAAAATTAATTGAAAATATTTCATGAATGTTGGAGAATATTCAAATGCAGGCTGAAACCATTTTATCACATTCTCTTCAGTGAATCATTTGAGTTTCCAATCTGCTGGGTATTGTAATTCATGGATTAATGCATCCATTTTATCTACTGCATGAGCAAATTTTGATTCTTCTGTAGAATTTCTTCTATATTCTTCATCTAAAGCTAACAATTTATCTTTCTGAATATTTGGATATCTTTTTGCTAATTCAGGAATAAGTAACTCTTCTTCTATTGATTTCATTTCTCTTTTTTCTCTTTGAGAAATACAAATATCTTGAGTTAATATTTCAATATCATCGTGATACATCAATAATTCAAGAACTTTCAACTTATCTAATTCTATAAATTCTTCTTCATTCAAAAGAAAATAATCCCCCAGTTTAAGGCTAGAACAAACATGTTCTGCAACAGTTTCTTTTCTTTTGTAATTTATATCTTCTTTTGAATCCTGATAAAAATTTGAACAATTTCTTGCTATATGCTTAAGTTTATACATTTCAAGAATTTTAAGGAAAACTGAATATTTTTCATTTGATAAACTCAATATTACAGCATCTTCCCTATCTTTATTTTCAGTAAATTCAATTATATTCATTAATTTAATCTTCCAATCATCTAAACTAAGTCTTTCCATATTTCAATGCAAAACTTCTCAAGTTAACATCTTTAAAGATAAATAAGGGGCTGCACATTGATTACATTCTGTTCATCATCAAAAAGTGCATCATCATTTATTTTCCCAAATATCAAGGCAGTGTTCTAATTCTTTTCTAATAGTATTCATTATTTATAGTTTATAAAAAATAATTATTATTTTAAATGTTTTATAATTAAATTTATAAATTAGTCAATATCTTTTTAAATTATTATATTTAAATATTATAAATAATTTAATCCTGCATAACTTTTCTTAAATTATCATAAATTTTCATAACTTCTGTCTGATTATTTATCATATATTTATACAATTCTGTTAGAAAGGCGAAGCGGTTGCTCCACCATAAGTTTACAAATTAAAGTTTTATAAAAAGCTTCCCTTAGTTTAGCGACTGAGAGGAAGCTTTTTAAAATACTTGTTTTTCTGTAGTTGATATTTTTATAATTTATATTATAATCTTTTGTATAAAAAATATAAATAATTAAAAATATGAAATTAAAACAAAATATATTTCTATTCTACACTATCAACTTTTTTGAAGCTTGTATATTTTTGATACCTGTGCGGTATTTCTTTTTTATAAATTATTTGCACTTTTGAGTAGGTAATGCTATTTTGATAAATACTATTTCTTGATTAATTACTTTGTTATTTGAAGTTCATTCTTGAGGTTGGGCAGATAGATTTTGAAGAAAGAAAGTATTTATTTTTTGATTACTTTCTTGAATTATATGATTCTCATTTTACTTATGGACAACTCAGGTGTATTTATTTTTAATTTCTGCTTTTTTTTTGTGAGTATGATATGCTCTTTCCTCTTGAACTTTAGAAGCTCTTATACATGATAACTTGGAGGGAGAATGAAAAGTAAAGGAATATAATAAAATACAATCAAATCAATATATAGCATTATTTACTTGAAGAGCATTATCATCTCTACTTGCTGGGTACTTGTTCTTTTATAATGAGTATTATCCAATAATAGCTTCTATAATTTGTTATATAATAGCTATAATTTTAGTATTTTTTATACATAGCCCAAAACAAGAATTATCTGAGGAAACAACAAATTTTAAACATATTAAAAAAGCATTAGTATTTTTAAGTGAAAAAAAGAAGATGTTGTTTATGATAATATTTTGATGATTATTGTTTTCTTGAATAGGGAATATATATTGGTTTACTTATCAACCATATTTAGAACAAATATGATTAAATATCAAAGATGTATGAATAATATACTTTTTTATATCAGCTTTTTCAGCTTTTTGAAGTTATATTATAAAAAACATATTAGATAAACTTAAAACTTTTTCTATACTTGGTTTTATGTTTGTATGATTAATTATTATAAGTTTTATGTTTAGTATTTTTAATAATTTACTTTGATTATTACCGATTATATTATTATCAATTTTATTCTGATTTATAATGATCTTATGAAATACTTATTTAATAGAAAATTCTCCTAAAACTCATAAATCCACTATACTTTCTATTTTTTCTTTTGCTGGATCTATTTGATACTTTACATTTTGAACTCTGGCTTGATATATGGTTCAATTATTTAGTTTAAAAGCAGTTTATAATACTTTACCTTATATTATATTGATTGTCTTTGGTTTTTGATTATTTTATTATAGATCTATAGATAATAAAGTTGTAGATTAAACTTTCCTTAAAACCTCAATCTTAATATAGTTAGGTGATATTCATGTTTGAATAAATAAATACAAAATAATTAAAAAATTCTCTTCAAATGAAGAGAATTTTTTAGTTTCTCAAAATAAATGATTTTTCCTGTTTTACTATGCTAGATTCTTCTATAAAAAGTTGCCAATTTTGTTTACTAGAATCTGTTATTCAATATAAAAAATATTCTTT
>JAQVPN010000016.1 GCA_028702055.1 Candidatus Altimarinota bacterium
ATCACATATCAGAATTGTGTGAAACAAGAAGTCATCAATTTTCTACAAATCTATCCCACCTCTCTTTATGTTGTCTTATAATATCATAAAATCAAGTTGGTTGATCAGATGCGATTATTATAGCTTTATAATTATCTAAATTTACATCAGGTAGAGAATTAGAATTTATTGAATCATAAGTAATTCATAAATTATTTAATTCTTCTATATTAGAATTTGAATACCATGGTAAGTAATCTTGTATAAGTAAAACTTTATTATCATTCAAAGTACTTTCAGCACCTACCTTTGATATTATTTTTTGCCAAAAAGACATCTCAGGTTCTTTATTCTCTTCTAAATTTACATTTTCCAATTCACTAGATTCAATTGGATCATAATTTTTTGGCGGCATAGTAGATAATGGTATATCTAATGCAAAAGTATGATTGTATATTAATCATAAAAATATTATTAATCATAAAAATATTTTATTTTTTATTTCCATAGAGTAAAAAATTAAAATTTAAAAATATTATTTAATTTGGATTAAATTATAGTATCTACTTTAGTATATAAAAATAATAAATCAAATGATTTTTTGCTTAAATAAGCCAAAATTTAATATAAATTTAATATCGTATACAATATCTCGTTTAATTTAAGCTAAAAAACATATGTAAAAAAAGTAGTTTTTTCTATGTAATATTTGTAATATTTTCACTATGACCTATATACTAGATTTCAATAGCTTAGAAAGCTCTTTGGTATACAATAAAAACCACTAGTGTGACCTAGCTGGCTTGCCAACAACATAAAGTTTCATAAGATCCAAATACCTATTTTGCTTAAATAAGCTATAAAGTAGGTATTTTTTATTTTATCTTTTTATATTTTTAGTGTAATTCCTAAATACCATATCTTTATTATAATAAGTAGTTTTTTGCATCAGTATAAGAATTCTATAAGTGTAATTCCTAAATATTCTAATTACAATATACTATACTAATGTCAATAATCTTAATGAATTTTTATTTGATTTTATTATAAATAAGAGTATTATAACAAATATTATATGATTATAACCATAAACAATTATGAAATATAAATTTTTATTTGAATATATTCATAAATGATTCCGTGTAAATAATGGATATATAAGAAATGATTATATAACAAAAATAATCTTATCTATATGATCAAATACAATAAAAGTATTAAGTTGAGTTAGAAGAGTTTGAAAAAGTTATATTTTAAAACAAACTATTGATCATTTAATAAAAGAAAAAAATATAAATATTAATAATATTTTTTATATCCATTTAGAAGATGAAAGATTGAATAATATTTCAATAAATCAATTAAGAGAAATATGGGAAGAATATAAAAGTTATTACTATAAATCATGAGTTATTTATGCTTTTTTTGATGAAATTCAAAATATTTCTTCTTGGGAAAAATTTATAAGAAATTTACAAGAAACTTTTGAAGATAATATTCAAATATTTATAACATGAAGTAATTCTAATTTACTTTCTTCAGAGTTATCTACAGTTTTAACATGAAGATATATAAAATTTGAAATTTATCCTTTTTCATTTTCTGATTATCTTTGATTAAAAAATATAGTTTTATCTGAATTTGATTCTAGAAAATATGAATTATTTGAAGATTATATAAAATATGGAAGTTTACCAGAGGTGATAAAAATAAATGATAATGAAATAAAAACCAACTATTTAAAATCATTAACAGAAAGTATTATTTTTAAAGATATAGTTCAAAGATATAACATTAAAAAAACTCAATTTTTAGAAAGTTTACTTATATATATTTATAAAACTACATGTTCAAATTTAAGTATAAATAGTATAGTAAAATATTTAAAACAAGAATATAAAACTCTTGATTATGAAACAGTAAATTCCTATATAGATAATATTACTAATACTTTTCTTATAAATAATTTACCAAGTATAGCAGATAAAACAAAGCATATTTTAAAATGAAAAAATAAATTTTATGCTATTGATACTTGAATAAGAAACATTTACTCAAATAATTTTGACATAGAAAAAATACTTGAAACTTTTGTTTTCATTGAATTAAAAAGACAATGATATGAAGTTCAGAATATAGAGTGAGATAATTTTGAAATTGATTTTATAGCAAAAAAAGATAATGATATAAAACTTATTCAAGTTAGCTACACTTTAACAAGTCAATCAACTTTTGAAAGAGAAATAAATGCTTTAAAAAAATCCAATTTATCATACGAAAAAATAATACTTACTATGGATAAAATAAATAATAATATTGATTGAATAAAAATTATAAATATAGTTGATTTTATATTAAATGAAAATTTTAAATAACTATAAATTAGCTTATTTATAAGAAAAAAGTTTTATTTAGACCTAAGTTAGTGAAATTTATAAAAAACTTGCAAAATAAAATAAATCATTAAAATATATCGTACACGATATATTTTAATGATTTATTTTAAAAATATGAAAAATTTTTATGAACTAGAAGCAGAGCTTCCATCTGGAAAAATAGTGAAAATGGAAGAATACAAATGAAAAGTTATTCTTATAGCAAATACAGCTAGTAAATGTTGATTAACTCCTCAATATGAATGATTAGAAAATTTATATAAAAAATACAAAGATAAATGATTAGTAGTTTTATGATTTCCTTGTAATCAATTTGCAAATCAAGAACCATGAACTGATGATGAAATAAAACAAAATTGTTTACTAAATTATTGAGTAACTTTCCCTATATTTAAAAAAGTTGATGTAAATTGAGAAAATACTTGTGAGATTTTTAAATATTTAAAAGATAATACTTTTTCATTATTTTGAAAAAATATAAAATGGAATTTTACTAAGTTTTTAATTTCATCTGATTCAAAAAAAATTAAAAGATTTGCTCCTTTAGTAAAACCTGAAGATTTAGAAGAAAAAATTATAAAATTACTTAAATAATATGAGCGAAAAATTAAAATTATCAAACCAAATTTGTTTTCCTTTTTATGCTATTTCCAGAAAAATAATAAAAGCATATACTCCTTTATTAAAAGATTTAGATTTAACTTATCCTCAATATTTAGTAATGCTTTTATTATGGGAAAATGATAATATTTTAATAAAAGATATTTGTGATAAATTAATATTAGAAACAAATACAATTTCGCCATTATTAGAAACATTAGTAAAAAAATGATTTATTTCAAAAATAAAACATTCTTGAAATAATAAAGAAGTTTTTGTTTCATTAACTAAAAAATGAGAAAGTCTAAAAATAAAAGCTGAAACAATTCCTGATAAATTATTAGCAAATTATAATATAAAAAATACTGATTTAATTTGATTACATAAAACAATATGGAATTTTTTAGAAATTTTTGAATAAATATTTTATTTAAGACATATAAAAAACTCTATTTAATTTTGATTAAATAGAGTTTTTTATATAATAAGAAAAATTAATAAAATCAAAATTATGTTAAATATTGAAAGATTTTTAGAAAAATATTATTCTCCAGATGAGCCAATTATTTTGGCTTGTTCAACATGACCTGATTCTATGTATTTACTCTATGAAATACTAAAAACTCCATATAAAGATAATCTTGTAGCTTGTTACTTTAACCATAAACTTAGAGATGAAGCTGATAATGAAGAAAAATGGTTAGAAAATTTGTGAGAAAAAATGTGATTTAAAGTAGAAGTTTGATATGCTTATATAAAAGATATTCAAAAACTTTATCCAAGTAAAAGTTTGGAAGAACTCGCTCGTGAAAAAAGATATGCATTCTTAAATGCAATTTTAAATATTTATGAAAGTAAATATATTATTACAGCTCATCATTTAGATGATAAAATAGAAACTTTTTTTCATAATCTTCTTAGATGAACTAAACTTACATGATTAATTAATATGACTGAAAATTCTTGATCTATTTTAAGACCTTTACTTAACTTAGAAAAATCTGAAATTTTAAAATATTTAGATGAAAATAAATTAGAATACTATATAGATGAAACAAATAAAGATAATACTATAACAAGAAATAAGCTTAGAAATACAATAATTCCTGAATTTTATGAAATAAACTCTGCATTTAAAAAGAATCTAGAAAAAACCATGAATTATTTTGAAGAATTAAAAAAATTTTTAGATGAAGAAATAGAAAAATTTATTTGAGAAAATAATTATTTTGAAATAGAAAAATTTAATAATTTATCTTCCCTTTTACAAAAGGAAATAATAAGATATATTTATTTTAAAACAAACTGAAACTCTACAATATGACTTAGTGAAAACAACATATTAGAAGTTCTAAAATTTATAAATTGACCCGCATGAAAATCTATAAAAGAGATTTGAAAAATGAAATTAAATAAAGAAAAAAAGAAAATTTATTTTAAATAAAAAAAATATTCCTTCAAAAACTTGAAGGAATATTTTTTTTATTTGTATTATTTTAAAATTTCATCTAAATTTAAATCTTCTGATTTTAATTCTTCTGAATTTTCTGGAGCTTTGATTTCATAATTTCCAAAAGTAATTTTAGATTTTCATTTTAAATTCATTTTCATTTTAGAAATTTTACTTAAATCTAAACTTATATCATAATCATAATAATCTGTTCAAAGTTTATTTGATTTTATAGTCAAAATTTGTTCTGAATTCAAATTTCAAATTAAATTTAATTTATCTTTTGAATAATCTCATTTTAAAGTAAAAATTTGTCCTAAAGAAGAAAAATTAGAATTTAGGTAATTATTTTCCCAAGTTATATTTCAAGTAAGATAATCACTATTAAGATTAAAAATTACTTTATCTGAACTTGAGTATAAATCATAAGAATATTTTAAATATGAACTATTTGTTTTATATTTAGAAGTAAAAATATATTTTTCTCAAACTTTTTCTAAAGTATTAATTCATTTTCAAAATGCTGAAATAAGTTCATTTGTTAATTTTATAGAATTATCTGTTTTAGTAAAATAGATTGGTGAAATTATAACAAATCATAGATTAAATTTACCAAGATTTTTTGAAAATTCTTTATATGTAGGAGCATTTTCAGAATCTATAATTTTTCAAATATTATAAATTGTTTGTGTATTTGCTTTAAGTAAATATGAATCTCAAACTTTTTTGTAAACTGTAAGTATAGATTGTGATTCAAGTACTTTAAAAATTGATTCTAATTTATTTTCAACAAAATCACTAATCATTTTTTTAGACATTTCACTTTCTGAATTAACATTAGAGATTTTTATATTTTTTCATTTATATTTTTCTAATATTTCAGTAAGTAATTTTGTTTTTTCTTCTATAATAGCTTTAACTTCAGTAGAATTAGAAGTAGAAGAATCTACAGATAAATCATAATCTTTTAAAGAAATATAAAAAGTATTATCTATAATTTTAAAATTAAAATCTCATTTTAAATCTCATTTTAATCAAGATTTTAAATCAAATTTTGTATCTAAAACTAAATCAAATTCTTGAGAATTAGTTAAAAAAGAATATATACTTTTATATTTGCTTGAAGTCATATTTATAGAACCAAATTCTTCACTAGAAAAACTATAATCAAAATCTCATTCTTCAGTGTAATCTTGTTTTAAATATTTATTTACATATTCTCTAAGAGATTTTACAAAATCTTTTTGAATAGAAACTATATCAGATTCAACTGATGTTTTTTCATTAGCTGTTATATTGAAAGGTTTTTTTCAAGAAACAGATTCTTCTATAGAAGTTTTTAATTTTTTATAGTAAGAAATATCAGATTTAAATTGAGAAACAGTTTCTTCTTTAGAAAAAGGATAATATTCAGAAATATCTTTTTTTATATAAGCATATTCTGTTTTAAAATAAGTTTTATCAATAGTATTTGAAACTTCTTTAATAGAAGAATTAAAATCTTTATCTAGATATTTTATTAATTGTTTTTGTAAATTTTCTAATTTCTTTATTTCTAAAGAATTATAGGAATTTCCAAAATTAATAGAAGCATTTGCATAAGAAAAAGAAGACATAATTCACAAAAGTGCTAAAACTTTTATTTTAGTAAATGACATATTTTTTATAAATAAAAAAATAAAATAATTTTTGTAAAACTCTTACACGGATTTTACAACAAGAATGATTGTATGATTTTTAATAAAAAATGTCAATTTTTTTTAATTTTTCTTGACTATCAAAAGTAAAAGATTAAATTGTACAAAATAATAAATTATTAAAAAATAATTATGAATATAGTTTTTATAGGTTGATGAAATTGACAATCAAATATATTAAAATGAGTTAGATAAGTTTTTAGTGATGATATAAAAGTTACTTCTATAGTTAGTATGTCTGATGATTGAAGAACTACTTGAGTTTTGATGAATTTATATAATACTACTTTTTGAACACATTTACCACCACCTTGAGATTTAAGAAGATGTTTATTTTCTCTATCTTTTTCTAGATATAAAAATGACTTTTCTAAATATATGGAATATGAAATAACTGATGATGTTTTTATAAATGATTTAACTATTTCCGATTTATTTGCTCTAGTAAAACCTGAAAATTTAGATTTTTTGAGTTTTATACAAACAAATATAAAAAAAGAAATTCTTGATTTTAAATTATCCATTCGAGCTTCTGCAAAATGACATAAAATGTGAAATTTACTTATGGCAAATATTTTTCATAATTTTTGAGATTATAATAAAATGATAGATTTTATGCATGATTTACTAGAAGTAAGAGGAACTATTGTTCCTGTTACTACATGTAAAGCATATATAAAAGCTAAACTTATAGATTGAACAATTATAGAAAAACAAGATAATATATCTAATGTAGCAAATTATAATTCACCAATTCAAAATTTAGAACTTATGAGTTGTTCTACTGATGCAAAGCAAGAAGAAAAAGTAAAAGAAGCTATTAAAAATGCTGATTTTATAGTTGTTTGACCTGGTGATATTTATACTTCTGTTGTAGCAAATTTGATAATTTGAGATATAAGATATGATTTGAGAAATTCTCATGCTAAACTTATATATATATCAAATAATACAAATAAATGATGAGAAACAAACTGACTTAGAGTTCTTGATTTTATAAATGTTATAGAAAGATATTTATCTAAAAAATTAGATTATGTAATAGTAAATAATTATTTACCTAAATTATCAAATGAAGAACAAGAAAAACTAAGTAAAAATATAAGTGTAAAATGATGAGATTATGTATTTTTAGATGAATTTGATAAATATTTATTATTAAGTAAAAATACAAAAATAATAGAAGATGATTTTATAGATAAGATCAGTTTATATAAACATAATAATATAAAAATAGCTGAAACTTTACTTGATATAATGAAAACTAACCCTGTCATTTCGACTGAAACGAAGTAAAATGGAGAAATCTATTTATAAGATCTCTCGACTTCGCTCGAGATGACAATATTTCATTTAATCTTTAATCTTTAATCTTTTTTCTAATTATGACATTTAAAAAATTCTTACATTTATTTTTTTCTAAAGCTTTTTTACAAAAATTTATTGCCTATTTTTTACTTATAGCTTTTTTCTATATTTTTTCTGATTTTGCTGGTATTTTTTTCCTGACTTTTGTTTTTTCTTATTTATTTTTTGCTTTTTGAAATTTTTTAAAAGCAAAATATGATTTGATGTTAAAAAGAATATGTAATAATGAAAACAGAAAAAAATTTTTAAAAAACTTTTTAAGTTTAAATATTATAATAATTTTAGAATATTTAATTTTTATAACTGTTTTATTTTTTGCAATTTATGATATAGTTCCTAGACTTATAAGAGAATTATCAGAAATTCCTAAACATATACCGATTTTAGCAGATCAAATAAATCAAGTAACTTCAAAATTAAATGAAATAAGAAGTTTTAATTCTCAAATTAGCTGAAATTTAGAACAAATGTTCTCATCTCAAAATTATGCAATAGCAATTCAAATTTATGAAAATTTAAAAAAGGCTGGTTGAATAATACTTCAAATATTTATGGCTTTGATACTTAGTTATGTATTTATATCTGATAGAAAAAAACTTTGAAAATATTTAGAATGAATAAAAAAATCAAATTTTAGATTTTTATATGATGAATATTATATAATTTTAGAAAAAATTTCTAGAAGTTTTTGATTAGTTTTTAAAGCTCAAGCTATAATAGCAACTGCCAATTCTTTACTTACAATAGTTTGACTTTTTACTATATGATTATTTTTTCCACATCCATTTCCCTATATTTTAACACTTTGAATTTTTGTTTTTTTACTTGGATTTATACCAGTTTTATGAACATTTATATCATCTGTTCCACTTATAATAATAGCTTATAGTATGGTTTGATGACTTAATGCTGTAATATCAGTAATACTACTTGTAGCAATTGTTCATGCTATTGAAGCTTATTATTTAAATCCAAAAATAGTTTCAAGTTTTATGGAAGTTCCTGTTAGTTTAACTTTCATAATACTTCTTGTTTCTGAACATTTTATGTGATTTGCTGGATTATTAATATGAATAAGTATATTTTATCTATGAATGGAACTAATTAATGATATAGATAAAATAATAACAAAAACTAAAGTAAAAATAAATGCTGAACATGAAATAATAGATGAAACAAAAGAACATATAGAAAAAGATATAAGAATAAGTAGAAAAATGAAGTAAACCCATCCCCTCGTTCCTCGGGACTTCCCTTAAAAAAGGGAAGAAATTAGAACATTAAATTTACTAAATTGTTATGTTTCCTCCCTTTTTAAGGGAGGTGGCTTGAAAAGCCGGAGGGTTCTATTTCTTAATTTTTAAAATATGATTTTTGACACACATACACATATATTTTTATGAGATTTAATTTCAAAAGAATCTGAAATAATAGAAAATATGAAAAAATCAGGAATTTCAAAGATTACTTCTGTTTGAATAGACATAGAAAGTTCATTACAATCCGTAGAATTAGCAAAAAAATATGATTTTGTTTATGCTGTTATATGAATTCATCCAGATGATGTTTATTTATATGAATGAAAATTAGAAGAAACTATAAATAAATTAGAAGAAATATATCTTTCAAATAAAGAAAAAATAGTCGCAATTTGAGAATGTGGTTTTGATTTTTTTAGAAAAAAAGAAGAAGATTTAGAACATATAAAAATTGAACAGGAAAAATTTTTTCGTGCTCAAATTGCTTTAGCTCTAAAATATGATTTAACACTTGTAGTTCATACAAGAAATGCAAAAGAAGATACTCTTAGAGTACTTCAAGAAACTTGATGCAAAAAATTTATATTACATTGTTTTTCAGAAGATTTAGATTTTGCATATAAAGCACTTTATTATTCACAAGAATGTAAAATAAGTTTTTCTTGAATCGTTACTTATCCAAATGCATTAAATGTTTCTAGAGTAGCTTCAGTAATCCCACTTGATAAAATAATAATTGAAACTGATTGTCCTTATCTTGCTCCTCAAAAGAAAAGGTGACTTACTAATGAACCTGCTTATGTAAGTTATGTTCTTGAAAAAATATATGAATTAAGAGAAGAAAAACCTGAAGAAATAAAATCTCAAATTTGGAAAAATAGCTTAGAAATTTTTAAAATCAAAGAATAATTCTTTGATTTTTTTATTTGCAAAAACTATAAAAAGTTTATAATAAAAATATAAAAATAATTTTTAATTTTTGAAATTTATGTTAAGTAAAGAAGCAATTGAAGATTTAAAAACTGATTGTTCTTTTGAAGAAATACAAAGAATAAATCAAAGTTTAGAAAGATTTGAAAAAGATTGAATAGCCTATGATTTAGATGAAGCATTTGCTATAGTAGAAAAACAAGTATTTTCTAAATATATGGCAAATGTTTAAAATTAAATTACTTGATTCTGCTCTAGAAGATTTATGAAATATTTCTGCTTATATATCTGCTGATAATCCATATCAATCAAAAGTAGTTTTAGAAAATATAAATATAGAGTTTTCTATAAAATTAAAAATCAAACAGTTTATATAATTTCAATTTTCAAATATAAAGATAATTTTTAAAATCAAAGAATAATTCTTTGATTTTTTTTATTTGCAAAAAATTTTATAAAATTTATAATAAACTTGCTAAAATATTATTGAATAACTACAAAAGTAGTTTACCATAGAGATTTAAAAGGGTAATTTAAGTTACTCGCCTTTTTGTTGATAATTAAATTTAAACAAAATTCATAATGTTTTAGCGAACAATAGAGGACTTAAGTTACCCTTTTTTGTTTGCTAAAACTTAGAAATAGTATATATTATTTTAGAAATTTATTTTTTTACTTTTATATTATGAACAAATTAAAATATCATTTTTTATGATGACTTGTTTTTCTTGGAACTATTGTTTTTTGATATATCTGATATACAACTTATACAAATCTTGCTACTCAAGTAGATTGAGCTACAATTACCAAAGATATCTGGAATGATGTTATAAATACAATAAATAGTATTTGAACTAAAACTGATGATTTGGAAACTAAAACTAGCAACATCTATCAAAGTTGAGGAAATATTGGTATAGGAAATATCCCTGCTTGACCATTTCATATTTCAACAGATATAGATGCATGAGCTAATTCACCTTTAGATTCATCTTCTTTAATTATATGAGATTATAAGAATTATCATCTTGAATTAGATAGTAATGAAATTCATGCAATGAGTTGATTATTAGTATCCAATTTATATTTAAATGCTGACTGATGAAATATTCTATTTTTTAGTAATTCTTGAACTTGAAATGTAGGTATTTGAATTGCATCTCCATCTTATACACTTCAAGTAAATTGAACTGTAGCTTGAACTTCTTGGACTGCAACTTCTGATTCTAGATATAAAAAAGATGTTAAAACTTTAACTTGAAGTTTAGAAAAAATAGATAAATTAAGATGAGTTGAATTTAAACGGAAAAGTGATGAATATAAAAATAAATGATTTGATGATAAAACTCATGTATGATTCATAGCTCAAGAAGTAGAAAAGGTATATCCTGAAATTGTAAATACAGATAAAGAAGGTTATAAATCTGTTGAGTATGCAAATATTACATCAATTTTAGTTGAAGCAGTAAAAGAATTAAAAAAAGAAAATGAAGAATTAAAAATAAGACTAGATAAATTAGAAAAATAAAATAATTAAAATTTGAAAAAATGTTATTTTTTAACTTAAAAAATATGAATAATATGAAACAGGCTTTTTTATCTGGATTAGTTTTTCTATGAACTGCTCTAACTTGATTTATTTGATTTGCAGCTTATACAAGTTTACCAACTCAAAATACTTGAGATAATATTACTCAAACAATTTGGAATAATCTTATTAATACCGTAAATAGTATTTGAGCTAAAACAGATTGAATTTATAATAATTGATGAAATATTGGTATTTGAATAGCATCACCAAGTGAAAAATTAGATATATGATGATGAAATATAAAAATGTGATATGAAATCGTAAATGATAGTAGAGTTCCTTGAACTTGAGCAGCAACATATAATGTATATTGTCCTGCTTGAAAATATTTATTATCAGCAAGTGTAAGAACAGTATGATGATGGATAGAGGTAGCTCATGACAATTTATGGAATTGAATACTTGTTTTATGTGATGGAAATCAATTTAATGCACAATTACAATCTGGTGTTTATACAACTCTTATTTGTGCAAATATAAGATAATTCAATAATCTTTATCAAAATTTGATAAGGATTATTTTTTGATAAAGTTATAAAAATATATATAATCAAGAAAACTCAAATATTAAAAATTAAAAATGATAAATTTAGAACAATTACTACAAAATAAATTTTGACTAGAATCTTTTAGAGATGGTCAGTTAGAAATCATAGAAAGTGTCATTTCAAAAAATGACACTCTTGTTTTTATGCCAACAGGATGATGAAAATCTCTTACCTATCAATTACCATGACTTTATCTTCCATGACTTACTATAATCATTTCCCCACTTATTTCTTTGATGAAAGATCAAGTAGATAAATTAAATTCTCTTTGAATCAGAACTGAACTAATAAATTCAACTATTTCTACTTTAGATAAAGAATTTATTTTAGATGAAATATCACAAAATGATTCAGAATCAAAATGAGCAATAAAATTTTTGTATATAGCTCCCGAAAGATTAAATGATAGCTATTTTTTATCAGTTATAAAAAATATAAATATTTCACTTATTGCTA
>JAQVPN010000017.1 GCA_028702055.1 Candidatus Altimarinota bacterium
AACTTTTTTCAAGTTTACATGTTTTCATCAGATTACTTGTTCAGTTTCTGATAATCAGTAAGTATCATTGTTTACTTTAATTAAGTTTCACTCTGCTTCAGCTCGTTTTAATAAGTCTGGAGAAGCAGATTTTAGCATAATTTCAATTTCAGCAGGGTAGTTGCTAGGGTATTTTTTTTCTTTATTTAACTCTTCTCGTCATTTAATTCATACTCATAGAGATAACATAGATTTTTTTAGAAATGCCTCAAATTCATTTTGTGTTAATAAATTTTTAATAGAATTTTTATTATATCAAGCTTTTTTAAGTACAATAATTTCTTCTTGGATTAATCAAAGTTTATTAAAAAATTCATTTTCATCACTTTCATTTATTATAGCTTTTATATTTCATGAATTTTTTGCAATTTCTTTTATTTTATTCATTGCAGAAAAATGTAATTTAATTTCATTTGAATTAATTTCTTGTCATGTAGAAATAACTTTGTAATATATTACATCATTTTTAGAATCATATTTAGATACTTCTAAATCAAATCATTTTAGTAGATTTTTTTCTTCTAAATTTATAATATTTTTTATTTCATCTCATAATTCATCTGTCCCTCTTAATCAAGAATCTTTAAATCTTTCAAGAATTAATTTTTCTAATTTTAATAAATTTTCTACATTTACCAAATTATAATCTATTTTAGAAATATTTTTATATTTATTTAATATTGATAATCATTTACTTAAAAATCTTTTTGCTCGACTTGGATTTGTTTCATCACTTATTTTTTTTGTTATATAATCTAATATTCTACTATCATCATTTATAATTGATATTCCAGATATACTTTCTTTTACTTTATCATCTTTTGTTTCTGTAAATATTTTTAATAATTCATTTTTAGATTCAGAACTAATCATTGTCTTTGCTTTAAGACTTTCTAAATATAAGTAGCTTTTAGAAATATCATCATTAGCTTTTTCTATAATTACTTTATTTATGTCAAATGTATCAATAGAAAAATTTAGTTTTTTGAATAAATCATGGGTAAATATTCTATCATCAATTCAATTATTTAGAAAAACTTTAAATAGTTCTTCTTTAATTTCTTTATTTTGAATATTTTCTATAAGTGATAATTTAGCTTTATAATCAAGATCTATATTTGTAATATCTTTAATTAAAGATTCTTTTGCGATATTTATTTTTCCATCACCTATAAGCCTGTTTGTAATAATTATTTTTTTTGTAAATCTATCTCAAAATCAAGCTCAATCTATTTTATATTCTCATAATAATTTTTCCACATCACTACTTTTTAATTTAGAAATTTTATCATCATATTCTCTATTTAGACTTAAAATAGTATCATAAGTACTATTTTCAGAATGAGTTGTCTTATTATGAAAATTTGTTTTGTATACTATATTAGATATTTCTCATATATTATCCATATATTTACTATTTAATGCTCCTGAATTTGATATAACAACATCTATCATATCTTGTTTTAGATTTGTCATATTTATTATATCAAGTTTTATAGTTTCATTTTTTCCTTCATTGGATTTTACACAAAATCAATCTTTAATACTAAAATATGGACTATATCATAATTTATTTAATAATCTATTGAAGTTTCATAAAAAGTTTCATTTATCTTTATTTGTTAATATTTTATTCATTAAAATTTCAAAATCTTTGTTGTTTTTGAATATTCATTTTCATTTTAATACTTCATATCATAATATTAGATTATATATATCAGTCTCATTTTTATTTCAATTTTTAATTTCTTTGAAACTATTTTCTAAATCACTAAAAAGTTTATTATCAGCTTTTATTAATCAAGAATTAATTAATGCTAATTTTCAAGAAACATCTAATCAATCTATGTTTATTTTTCCTAATTCATTTGTATTAAGTGTTTTTAATAAATTTCAGAATAATACTTTTTCTGATTCAGATTCAGAATTTTTTATTTTATCAACTAGTAGTTTAGCAACTTCCGGATTTGATAAAATATCTTTATTTGCTTCAAAAAAAGCTTTTATATCTTTTGAATTTAAAAGTATTTCTTCTTTGTTAAAATTAAGTATTTCATTTATTTTATTAATTCATTGTTCTTTAGATTTTTCTATATCATTTATTTTTTCTAAGTATTTTCAATCTTTTTGTAGTTTTCTTTCTAATTTATTTTGTGATACATCTATTCATAATATTTTGGTTATTTTATTATTTGAGTACATTTGTAAATCAGTTCATTTTAGATATTCTTGCATATTTAAAAGTCATCTTACATGATAGTTATCTTTTGAATGTCTATCAATAAAACTTTTTATTGCTTCTTGAAAATTTGTGTTATTATTTACATTCTCTTTTAACATTCCTAATTTATTTAAAAATTCTAAGTGTAATACTTGTTGTCTTACTTGTGTAGGAATGTCTCATTTTAAATCATCTATTTTTTGAAAATTATTTACTATTTTATCAGTTATATATGTTTTTTTAGTTTCTATTTCTTTTGGGAAACTATCATATAATTTAGATAAATTTACTAAATCATTACTTGTTAATTCTTTAGTATTTCATATTATTTCTATAACTTTTCCTGATAATAAAATATTTAATTCATTTACTCATTTTGAATGCAAATTTTTTATTAACTCAACATTAGCTTGAAAATCTTGTTTTTTTATTATTTCTGATAATTCTTCAAGAAACCATTTTTCTTTTATGTATTTATTTTTTATCGAATCAGCCCAAAGTTGTTTTAATATGATTGATTTTGAACTAGGATCAACATTATCACTTTTGAGTAATGATTCTATTTTTTTAGAAAATACACTTCAAAGTAAGTTATCTTCATTTTTTAGTTTTATGTCTCATGTTTCATTTATTAGTTTTACTCTAAGTTCAAGTATATCAAGTACTTTATTTAGTTTTAGATTAGTTTCTTTTATTTGTTCTTCTATTTGTTGTAATCTTTCTTTTTTAATTTTTAATTCATTTTCTAATCTTTCATATTGAAATGAATCTATTCAATTTTTTTTGTCAGATTCTAATTTATATTCTCATTTTTCTATGAATTTTAATATTTTTCCTTTTTCTTTAGATAATTTTTCAAAATTTTCTAGTTTTGCAACATCTAATTCCTTTATAAGTTTTGATCAACTATAAGAATCAAGTCATTCTTTATATGAATCAATATATGCTAAATAATCATTAGTTGATTTATTAGAATTTTCATAATTCATTTCTCTTATTGCTCGAGATTCTACTCATCATATAGCATTTTTTCATCATTGATTCATTATTTCAGCATATTTTTTAGGTCTCATTTTAGCATATTTTTCTCATATACTTTTATTCAGAAATAGTAATTTATTTCATGAATCTCTTAATTGTTTTGCAGTAAAAACTGATTTTATAGAATCTACTGCATCATGTTGTAATCATCTTGATTTTATAGTTTCTTTAATAATTGTTTTTGCTCAGTTTTCTTCTATTTCTTTTTCTATAACTCTTGTTCATGTTACTAATGTTTTTCAATTTGTTGCTAAAGTTTTTACTGCAAACCAAGAATTTTTAAGTATAAAATTTGTTATCGCTTTTACTCATGTGATGGCTCATTCTTTTATTGCCTCTTTTACTACTTGTAGTGGTATAGCTCATGTTATTCATACTCAGCTTGCAATCATGATTATAGTAACTATATCTATTCATGCACTTAATAAGGCTCATACTCAATTGGCTATAACATCTCATAATTCTTGTTTTCAGTCTTTATAATTAGACCAGGCCATTATAGTATCTTTTATTGCCATTGCTGTACCAGTGATTGGTAATATACTTCATATTATTTCTAACATTTCTTTAGAACTTTCTATAAATTTATCTCATAAAGATAGTCTTTCATTACTAAGGGTTCTTATAAATCTTATATATATTCATGCTCAAATAACTGCAGGGAGTACTGGTATAGCAGCTTTAAGTTTAGGAGTCATTATCAAAGCAATAGGAACAACTCAACTAGTCATTGACCGTTCAAAAATTTTAATAAATTCATCACTAAAATCTTTTTCTATTCAAAATTTAAGTGAATTTTCATGTATACTAATAACATTATTTTCATATTCTTTCTGGTTTATTTCTTTGTTTTCTAATTTTTTTAAATTTTTATCTAAAGAAATTTTTATATATTCTTTTATTTCTTTTTTAAAATCTTTTTCATATCAATATCTTACTGCAGATTTATAAAAATCATCTATTTTTATTTCTAAATCCTGGTTAGTAATTTTATCTTCAGAATATTCTTTTAATTCAGATTTTATTTTTGGAATAATATTATTTTTATTTTCATTACATTCTTTTAATGTATATTCTTCAACATTTATAACTACTTCACCAATATTTCATAAATTTTTACTTGCATCAACTAATTCTTTTCTTAGTTCTTGAAATTCTTTAGTATTATTATTTTTTACGAAATCATTCCTTTCTTTTTCAAAATCAGCTAAGTCACTTCATTTCAACTTATTTTTTGCAATACATGATAATTCATTTATAGCAACTCCTCTTGCCTCCATAGTCATAGAAATAAGTGAACTAACAATTGCTTGTTTGTTCATTGTTTTTTTATGTTCTTTTAGTTCATCCTTTAATTTCAAAATTTTTCCATGATAAACTTTTTCTATTTGAATAATTGTTTTTTCATCATCTATTTTTCAATCATAATTATCGCTTTTAATATGAAATTTTTTTAATAATTCTCATATATTTCATTCTAGATTAGCTAAATATTTATGAGTTGTTTTAAAAATATCATCTATTGATTTATTAAATTGTGTTTGTCAATTTCATTGTTCTATTGTATTTTCTATCATTTGTTTTTGTTTTTTAAAATGCTAAATTTAAGTTGTTTTCAATTTGTATTATATCTGTTTGTTCTCTAGTTTCTTCTAAAGTATTAATCTGTTTTTCTATTTTTTTTATTTCAAATCAAATCATATTTATTTTGTCTATAGTTTGCATCAATTGTTTGTTTTTGAAATGCCATGCTTCTTTTAATTTTTCTATATCTTCTTGAGTCATGATTGCATACATTTCATAAATTTCTTGTTCAGAAAAATGATCTATATTTGCTATTATTTTTTCAGTTAATTTGTTTTGTTTTTGTTTCAAAATTTCGATTAATTTTTCTTTCATAAAAATACTTTTAATTTAAAATTATTGTTTTTCTTTATCTTATCACAAAATAACAGCTATTTCAAATATTAAACTTGCCATTTTTTAAAAAATATTTATAAATAAAACAAATCAAAACAAAAGGATGAAAAATGAGTGCAACTCAATTAATACCATCAGTTTCTACTCATATTCCTTTTTCTTATTCTAAATCAGCTTTAAAAGAATTGAATATTATTGAAAAAAACTTTAATAAAATTCTAAAAAAAGAGATGAAGCTAAGAAAAAGATTTGATGGAATTACTATCGATCAAGCTTGTTCAAAAGATCTTGATGATGGTTTTTGGGGATATCGTGATGGAGAAAATCATGTCATTCAGGTTTCAATTGCAGATATTGCTGAACTAATTTTGCGAAGTTCTCATTTAGATAATGAAGCATTAAATAGAGCAACTTCTGTTTATCTAATGACACATGTTCTTCATATGTTTCCAGAATTAATTTCTACAAATTTTGCTTCTCTTAATCACAAAAAATATAGATTAGCACTTACAGTTGAAATTACTTTGGATAAAAATTATGATGTTATAAAAATTGAGATTGTTGAATCAATTTTTTATAACAGAAATAGACTTGATTATGAAATCTTTGATAAAATTCTTTCAAATTCAAATCATGAATTAAATAAAGATATTCTTTATCTTCTAGAAGTTGCAAAAAATCTAGGGGAAAAAAGAAAAAATTTAGATTTTTCTGATGATGACAGGAAGATTTGTTTGGATAATGAATGCTCTGATAAAAAAACAGAAATTTTGTATCCTTCACCAAGTTTCTTAGTTCAAGAAATTATGATTTTAACAAATAGATGTGTTGCAAAATGGCTTGTTGATAACGGAATTTATGCAATGTTTCGTAATCATATGCCAGAATACAAAGGTTTAGAATTTAGTGGTATGATGGAAAGAGCGGTTTATAATCCTAAAATGTCTCACCATTATGCTTTGGGACTTGATTTTTATTGTCATTTTACTTCTCCAATTCGAAGATATGCGGATTTGATTGTTCATAGACAAATAAAAGCATTTATAAATCCTTTAAAAAATAAATCTTATAAATTTTCTGAATTAAATTCTTTATCTTTGTATATTAATGAGCAGATTTATGCTCTTAAACAATTGCAAATGAAAAAAGAAAAATTAGATAATGAGAAAAGGTTTGAAAGGAAATTAAAAAAAATTCTGGAAGAAGGAGAAAAAGTTGATTTATCAAGAATCTCAATTCATACATTTCAAAGTATTATTGAATATATTCTTGAAAATGATTTAGAAATTCCAGAAATTATGTTTAATGAGATTCTTAAAAGAATAGATGACAATCTTATTAATAAAGAAATTTATTTTAAATTGTTTTTTTATTCCAAAAGTAATCTTATTTCAAATAGAGTCTATTTTGACATAAAAACTAAGTATTATGTAAGTCATTTTTATAATTTTCTAAAAAAGAATGATTTTGAAATAATTCATAGTTTTGATGAAAATCTACTAGAAGATTTTGATGAAGATGATTTTATTTATCATTTTTCTATACAGATTTTACATAAAGGAGAAATTATTGTAGAAAAAGAGTTGGATTCAGATAATATTCAAAATGGAAAGAGAAATTTGATTTTATCTTCTTTTGATTTATTAAAAGAATGGCGAGATAATGTTTTTTTCAAAAAGAAAGAAACTAAAAAGCTTTGATTTATCAAAGCTTTTTTCTTGTTTAAATTTCAAAATTTATTTTTGTATTTTAAGTATTTTTAATTATTATAATTTTCAATAATTTTTAACAAATTTTTATGTCACAAAAGATTACTTGTCCAAATTGTAAAACTGAAATAGATCTTGATAAATTAGCCGATGAAAAATATAGTGAAATTATTAAAAATCAAGAATTGAAGCTAAAAGAAGAACAAGAAAAACAAAAGGAAATTTTTGAAAAAGAATTAGAAGCAAAAACTATTGAAATGAGAAAAAAAGCTCAAGAATTTGCTGAAAAAAAAGCTGATGAAGAAAGAAAAAAAGTTGAAATAGAAATGAAAGATATGCAAGAAAGACTTGAAAAATCTGAAAAAGAACAACAAGAAGCAAAAAAGAAAGAGCTAGAATTTATGAAAAAACAAAGAGAACTTGAAGATAAAGAAAAGAATTTTGAATTTGAAATGGAAAAAAAGCTTTTTGAAGAGAGAAAAAAAATTGAAACAGCTTTAGAAGAAAAATTAAAAGAAAATTCTAAAAAAGAATTTGATGAAAAATTAGAAAAAGCACAAGAAGAATTTAGAAAAAAAGAATTAGAATATCAAAAACAACAAGAGCAAATGAAAAAATCTCTTGATGATGCTCAAAGGAAAGCAGAACAATGAAGCCAACAAATACAATGAGATATCGGGGAAGAGGATTTAAAAAATGCTTTATCACAAGCTTTTCCAATTGATTCTATTGAGGATGTTGCTACTTGAATAAAATGAGCAGATTTAATTCAAACTGTTAAAAATAATATCTGACAATTTGCCTGAATAATAGTTTGGGAATCAAAAAATACTAAATCTTGGACTGATTCTTGGATTATGAAATTGAAAGATGATAAATTAAAAGCAAACTGAAATATCGCTATTTTGGTATCAAGTGTTCTACCAAAGGGTTTGAAAGATTTTTGAATGCTAGATGATGTTATGGTTTGTTTGCCTACATTTGCAATTCCTGTTGCTACTATGCTTAGAGATAAATTAATATCAATTTCAAAAGTAGAAAAATCGTTAGAAGGGAAAGATATAAAAATGGAAATGCTTTATAAATATTTATCAAGCGAAGAATTTTCATCAAAAATATCTATGATGGTTGATGTTTTTTCTCAACTTAAAATGTGAATTGATTCTGAAAGAAGAGCAATGGAAAAAAACTGGAAAAAAAGAGAAAAAGATTTAGAAAGAGCAACTTTTGCAATAACTTGAATGTATTGAGAACTTGAAAGTTTAATGTGACAAGCTTTGCCTGGTGCTGAAAGATTACAATTAGGTTATGGTGAAGAGGATGATGATTTAGAAGATTAAAATAAAACAAAAAAAAATCAGAAATTTTAAAATTTCTGATTTTTTTATTTTTTGAATTTGAATTATGCTTGTCTTCTTCTGTAATATAAGAATGCTCAAGCTCAGATTAGAGCAAGAATAGCTAAAGCAATTTCAGCAGGACCAGTTTGTACTTTAGTCATGTCTGAATATTCAGGACTTTCAATAGTTTTATCACCATCTTTTCCTACAGCTTTTACTGCGAAATCTTCATATTTTATTTGATCTCAAGTTATATTTACTTCATATCTAGGTTCTTTAACATTTGTTATAAGTTTCATTTCTCCACTTGTTTCATCTTTTTTATATATATTGTAAGATTCAGCATTTTTAACAGCATCCCAAGTAAGTATTGATTTAGTTTTCATTTTTACTAATTTTAATCAATTTACTTTATCTAAAATCATACCAGTTCATACACTTAGTGCTCCAGATTCAGCAGTTGCTGTATTCATAGCTTTTACTGTAATTGATTTAGCTGATTTATTTTCTGCTTTATGTCAAAGTTCATCTGTTAAATTTATATCTATATTATATATTCAAGCTTCTGTTGGAGCTGTTATTTCACCAGTATATTTACCATCTTCTTTTTCTACTAATTTTGTTACTTGGTCATCTATTAAGGCAGAAACTTCTTTTAATCAAGATGTAGCAAGTACTTCTACTGAAATAGTAGTTCCAGCATCAACTTCTCCTTCTGGATTTATGCTTATAGCTGTCATTTTTGGAAGAGCACTTTCTATAGCTATTTTTACTTCTGTTGATTCTCAAATTGTTTTTCAATCTGCATCAAAAACTGAAGCTTTTAAAACTGAGTCTCAAGATGGAATATCTGTTACTTGAACTTCAAAATTTCCTGAATCATCACTAGTTGCATCAAAAGTTTTTGTTCAATTTAATGATACTTTTACTTTATGATTTTTGCTTGTTGTTCAACTTACTTTTACACTATCTGTTCATAGAGTAGTTCAAGTTTCAGGATTTGTTATTTTTATTTCTTCTGTAGATGATGTAGTTTGCGAAGTTGAAGATCATCATACAGTTATTTCAGTTTTTCATAAAATAGAATCATTTTCACTATCATATACACTTATATCTTGTTTTCATGAAACTGAGAATTTTATAGCATTTTCAAATTTTACTGTACCTGCATCAGCGGCTGTAAATTTGTAAGTATTATCTTTTATTGCAGTTCATGGAAACTCAGCATTTGTATCTGATTCAGAAAAAATCAATACACTACCTAAATAATTTTTTACTATATTATTATCCTTATCAACAGCTTTTACTGTTAAATCAAGAGCTTCACCAGTTTTTATAGAAGTTTTAGAAGCCTCAAGCACAAAATGATCTATGTTTGTAGTATTGGCAGCTATTACAGTGTTTCAAACCATTAAAAATATGGCAAAACTTCAAAGAACTATACTTTTTATTTTCATTTTTAAATATTTACAAATTAAATGTACATACCTATTTTATAAGAAAACATCATATTTTTCAAATAAAAACTATTTACAAAACAATAATTTATTTTTTAATTATAAAATAATATTATTTTCATCTAGATTTTCTATTTTATTTATGCTAGTTATTATTGATTGGTATGCCTTTATTTCAGATAATAAAATATCTTTATGCTTGTTATCTAATTCACTTAAAAAATCATCTATTAAAAGTATAGGTTTATTTCAAGTTTTCTCTTCTATATACTTTAATTCTATTAATTTTAATCAAATTATAATTGATTTTATTTCTCATCTTGAAGCAAAATCTATTATTTCCTTAGTATCTAATAATATAGAAAAATCATCTATATGTGGTCAAATTTGAGTTTTTTTTAAAATTATATCTCTTTCTAAATTTTCTTTTAAATATTTTCTTATACTATTTTCTATATCATCTAATTTTGTTTTTGTTTTGTATTCAAAATCTACATTTTTAATTTTTCAAAAAAAATAAGTTTCAAAATTTTGCATATTTTTTTTGAAATAATTTATTAAATCGTTTCTATAAAAATAGATTTCTTTTGATAATTCAATCATTTTATTATCAAAAAAATTTAATTCATCTTTACTTGAATTTCATTCATTTATATTTTTTAATATTTTATTTCTATTTTTTATAATATTTTCATAATTTTTTAATATTTTTGAATATACTGAAAATGAATTTGATAAAATATTATCTAAAAAATCTCTTCTATCGCTTGGTCAGAAATAAAAAATATTCATTAAAATTGGTGAAAAATATATAGTTTTAGATGAAAATTCATTTAATTTAGATTTTGTTGTAGCCTTTCAATTTATTATAATTTTTTTCTTTTTTGATTCTTTGTCATAAGAAATCGAAATTTCTTGTTCTAAATTATTTTTATCCCAAAAAATCCCAGAAATAAAAAAAGAATTCACTTCTGTATTTATCAGATTTTCAAAAGAAGAAGATATTTGAGAATTATCACAAATTAGATTTATAGCTTCAAGTATATTTGTTTTTCATTTTCCATTTTCTCAAATTATTACATTTGAATTTTTTTCAAATTCTATTTTATATTCTTTAAATGATTTAAATCATATTAATCTCAGCTTTTTTATCATTTTTTACAATTAAACCTAAAAATTTAAATCATTATAAAAAACATAATTTATTAGTCAAAAATTTTAATTTTATTTGTTTTTAAATATAATATTTTTTGTTTAAAATATAAAAAATAATTTATGAAAAAATTTTTAGTCTTATTTTTATTTGTTTTAATTTCTTCTTGTTCAAATAATTACACAAATTTTCATGAAAATATTTCAAATTTTTCTCAAAACAAACAAATTTCACAAGAAAAAATAAATGATTTTTCTCTAAAAGATTTGAGAAAATTTGAAAATATAGAAATAGCTTCTACTCCAGATAAAAATCTTATAAAAAAATTAAGAGAAAAAATAAAAAATGCTAAATCAAGAATTTATATAGAAATGTATATTTTTACTGAAAAAGATTTGAGAAAAGAGCTTATAAATGCAAAAAAAAGATGAATTGATATACAAGTAATTTTAGAAAAAAATGTTTATATGGCTTCAAATTTAAATAAACAAACATTTGATGATTTTAGTAAATCTGGAATAAAAGTTACTTGGGCATCAAGTGAAAATTTTGCTTTAACTCACACAAAACTTATGATAATTGATGATGAAATTATTATTTCTACAGCAAATTATTCTTATTCTAGTTTCTCAAAAAATAGGGAATTTTTTCTGTTTATAAAAGATAATATTTTGTTAAAACATTTATTATCTATTTTTGAAGCTGATTTTTTACAAAAAAAAGAAATCATTTATGATTCTAATTTAGTTCTAAGTCCATATTATACTAGAAATAAATTTGAAATTTTATTAAAATCTGCAAAAAAATCTATAAAAATGTATATTCAAAATTTTGATGACGAAGAAATTTTAAATATTTTAAAACAAAAAAAAGAAGATTGAATTGATATAGAATTAATATTACCTGATTTAAAATCACTAGCTCGAAATAAAGAAGAAATTGAAAAATTAGATAAATATAAAATAAAATATAAATTATTAAAATCTCCTTATATACATGCCAAATCTATACTTATTGATGATGAATATTTATATCTTTGAAGTATAAATATGAGTTATTATTCTATAGAAAAAAATAGGGAAATCTGAGTGATTTTAAAAGAAGAAAATATCATAAAAAATTTCAAAGAAATTTTTATAAATGATTTTCAAAAATAATTATAAAAGAAAGCTTTTAAACATCAAGATATTTAAGTTTTCAAAAATAAAAAAAATTCTTATAATATAAAAAATATTTCTTAAATTTAAAAAAATGTTTCAAAAAAATATACTTTTGTTTTTTTTATGATTTGTTATTTTTTTATGATTTATTACCTTTTCTTTCCAAAATTCAAATGCTAATTTAAGTGAAGATTTTTTAAATTCTATAACTAATTATAATCAGTGATTTTC
>JAQVPN010000141.1 GCA_028702055.1 Candidatus Altimarinota bacterium
TTCATCCATCTCTACAACTCAAATCTATACCAAAGTTAATATGAAACAGCAGAAGAAAATATTGAATACAAAGCATCCAAGGAGGAATTTTAATTTGGTAGCTGAATAACGGATAATAGGTAATTATATTGTGTATAAAGTATTAAATAAAAAAAGAGAAAATGAAATTATTAATAAAATAAAAAATACTCTGTTTCTTGCAAAAGATTTAGAAGAATTTGAGAATTTTTTAATTCCAGGAGAGGATTATAAAATAATAGCTAATAGGTCTTCTGAAATTTTAAGCAATAAATATCCAAAAGCTTTAGTTTATGAAAATTTAATTAATTTCAGAGAATACTCAACATCTAATTTTTTTCAAAAAGATCTTTTCACTAAAGACTATTTTAAGATAAGTAATTTCAAATATTCAGCAATTTGGGCTTATCAAGCATATCCGTGGTTAGATGATTTAAAATTATCTGGGTTAGAGGTTTTTACAATAGACTACACATTATTTTTAAATATTAAAAATAAAATATTTCAACATAAAATGATTGATAATTTTTATAGAGAGAATAATAAGAATCCTATTTTAAAAAATAAAATACATTTAAAAACTAGTATTGTGTCAAAAAATATTTTTGATTACAGCTATTATAAAAAGAAGTATGAAACAGCATTTGTATTATCTTGCTCAAATTCTGATGGAGGGTCTTGTGTATTTTTAATTAATTCGATAGACGATTATAATATAGCATTATCAAAAATCACAAGCCCTGTCATTAAATTAGAAAAATATATGGATGGTGCAATCTCAGTCAATCAAAATGCAATAGTTTTTGGTAATGGTCTTATTGTAAGTTATCAACCATCTATACAAATACTTCAAAATAGACAATGCAACAATTGTTTTGAATATATTGGGTCAGATTATAATATTGATGCTTTTATATCTGAGAAAGTAATTAAAGATATTACAGATACTACATACATGATTGGTAAGTTTTTACATTCCATTGGTTATCGAGGGATATTTGGTTGTGATTATATTGTAAAAGATAATGAGCATTTTTTTATAGAAATCAACCCACGATATCAAGCATCAACTTTTTTGTTATCATTATCTTCTTGTTTTACAGAACACCCACATTTTTTACATATGTATTCTTTTTTATACAATGACTCACCTTATGAAAAAAATACAATGTTAAATGTAATTAAAAAAAATCGCCCTAGTTCCTATATTAAATATTTTCATCAATCTGATTTAATTACACATAATCCTAAACAAAGCATTAAATTTGATAATAATGTGCATTGTGGCTTAGGAATATATAATAGTCAAATCGTTAGTAAAGCATCATTCCCAGTCAAACTTAATATATCAAAACCATAAGATTTTTGAGATTTATATAAATAGTTTATAGCACTTGCATGATATAACTCTATACTAAGATTATTTTCTAAAAAATAATCTGATATTATTGTCAATTGTTCTTTCTGTTGTGTCGATAAATTCTCCAACAGACTAGAATAATCGTTATGTGGTAATTTTTCTATAATTTTTAGATTCAAGTAAAAATTAGCAACTTGTTCAACTGAGTATTTGATGAGTTCTTTTAATGAGTCTTTGACATTATCATTTATAACTATAATATTTCTTGTGAGGTTCTCATTATAATTATATTTAATCCTATTCTCATCTTGATTGTAGGATAGTTCAGAACCCAAGAAAACACAAACCAAACTAATTCCTATAATTTTGTTTATACCCAGAAAAATACTAGATTTTATACTCCCTTCAATAAATTGAATAAATTCACCATTCTTCTCAACTTCAAAAGCTGATATAGTCATTAATGCAGTAAAAAATGCTTCAAATTCTTGTCTTGCTTTATGCGATTGCATACTGGCATCTTTATTAACAATTTTAAAAATAAATTTATTTGGAATAGATGTCTTGTTAGCAATTTCTTCTAGCATTATTCTGCATAATGCATATTTGTCTCTATTGTATTCAGGGATATTTATATGGTGACTAAAAATATAAATTAGATTTTTTAAAATTTTAAGATCATTAATTTCATTATATATCATAAATTTACAAGTCATTTCAAAATCAGATAACGAAATGTGTATTGCTGAATTTTTCAAAAAATTATCAAGAAATTTTTCAAAAAATATACTTAGTGATAAATCTTCATTCTTAGTAATTATTGAATTTTTATACTGTATTATCGCATCTTTGTTTTTCACAAGATGTAAAAATAAATATGATAAGTTCAAGTATTCAAAAATCTTCCCTTTTTCTAATGTACTAGAAATAGCACTAGAGATAATTTCTAATAATTCTGAATTAATTTTGTCAAAATGAATTTTCAAATCATCATCTGTGGTAATAATTTGAAAATTATTCATTTGAGTAAAAAGATTATCTAATCCTATAACATATGGTATTTTTGCAAAAGAAATAATGAATTCATCAAATTTAGTATTTTTAAGAAATAGCCCTTTGCAGGATGAATGTTCTAGATTCAAGGAATCAAATGAACAATTAATGATTTTTGCATTTTCAAAAGATGCACTACTATTAGTTATTTTTTTAAATATAACATCACTAAAAACACTTTCTCTGAATGCAACAGACTTAAAAATTGTATTTGCAATTAATGTTGAATTTTCATTATAACTTTCCCATATTGTTTTACTTAAACCTGCTTTATCAAAACCATATTCTTTTGTATCTAAATTACTTGTACTATCTTTTCTATAGTTTGTATTTATATCTAAAAAGAAACATCCTTGGAATCTACAATTCGTAAAATTAGTGTGTCTAAAATCACATTGTATAAAAATACATTCTTGAAATATTGCTTCTGAGCATTCCATATGGGAAAGATCACATTTTATAAAAATATGATTAGATATTAGAGTTTGAGGAAAATCACATCTACAAAAATTTGATTTATAATAAATATCAGTTCCTGCTAAAATGTTGCCATCATAACTTTTTCTATTATTATCAATTTTATATAATAATTCAAATGATTTG
>JAQVPN010000142.1 GCA_028702055.1 Candidatus Altimarinota bacterium
TTTAGATATAGATTTCTTAGTTTGATTTATGAGTTTATTTCCACTTTTTGCTTGAATTACAGGAAAATGTATAACAAGCAATTGTATGAAATACAAAGAAAAAATTACAAAAATAAGAGTTTAAATAAAAAGTTCTTGGGAAAAATTTCCCAAGAACTTTTTATTTAAACTCTATACAAACAATACTTAAATCATCTTCAAGTTTTCATCAAGTAAATTTATATAAATCTTTTACTAAATTATCAACAAACTCCTTAGGCTTTAAAGAATAATTTTTTGAACTAAAATCTATAAATTTATTTTTATAAATTCAAGTTTCTTCATTATTTAATCGTTCAGTTAATCAATCTGAATAAATTATAATTTTATCTCATAATTCTAAATCATATTCTATTTCTTTTTTTATTTTATCTTCAAAAATATCTGAATAAAATCAAAATCAATGGCCTAATGCTTTTCATTTTAATATGTTTCAATCTCATTTTAATATAATATAATGTGGGTGCATGGCATTTGAAATAATTGCTTTTTTATTTTTTGTGTCAACAAAAACTTCAACAGAAGTTGCTGTATGATTTTCTAAATCTGATTTTAAATCATTTTTTTGATGAAGTATATTAAATATTTTATTTCACATACTATAAATAATATCTCATACATTTTTTTCTGATTCTGTTAAAATAAATCTAGTAGATCTAAATAATTTATTAACAAAAACAGCATCATATCAATGTCATGTAGCATCAAGTAAATTAAAATTTGCTCAATTTTTATTAGTTGATGGAATAAGCATTATAGAATCTCATCAAAAAGCATCTTTAGATTTTTGAAATCAATAAAAATCTAATCAATCTATTTTTGTAGAATTAAACATTTGTAAATAGCTATTTTCTATAGTTAAAACTTTATTTAATAGTTTTTCATATTTTGATTTTTTATTTCTTATAAAATTATTTATTATATTTAATATACTATTTTTTAAATAATCTTTTTCTTTTAGATAAATATTTTGAAATTTTTGTTCATATATAATTGGAAATTTTAAAATTAAATAAACACCATTTATTATTTCTATTTTTTCTGTTTTACATCAGAATCTATCAAATTTATTTTTTTCATTTTCATTTAATAAAAATACTTGAGCTATTCAATAAAATATTTTTTTAGAAATAAGTTCTGTTAATTTATGTATATTTTTATCTTCTGAAAAATCAAAATTAGAAGGATTTTTATCTTCTGATTCAAGTAAATTAAGTATTTCAAGAACTTTTTCTTGTAAATCTGCTTTATTTTTTAAGTCAGTAAAAATTTTTATTTCTTTATATCTAAATTCTCAAATTTCCTTTAAAAAATTATAATTTTTATAATCTTTAAAATCTTCTATTTTAGTATATGATTTAGATAAATTTATATATATTTTATTTCTTTTTTCTAAATTAAAAGATTGAATATTTTCAAATCAATTAATATTTTCAAAAATAGATAAAAAATGAATAGATTTATCTATTTTTGAATCATTAAAAGAATAATATAAAGCTAATTCTAAATATATAGAACTATAAGTTTTTAATAAATATGGAGAAGTATTTTTATATTGTATTTTTTCTCCTATTAAATTTAATATTTCTTTTCTATTTAATAAATTTTCAGAATCTTTAGAATTAATAACTTGCTTTATGATGATTTCTAATATTTTTGATTTGAAATATTGAATAAAATAATTTTTATCATCATTATTTTCTATTAAGAATATTGCAATTTTTGATAATTTTTCAATATTTATATCTGATTTAAACAAAATTATATGATGTAAAATTTCTAATACGGATGCATTTAATTTTATTTCTAAATTAAGAATTTTATTTATAAATTCTCATATAGAAAAGTCTCATATATTAAAAACATCAAAAATTTTTGATATTAATACATTTTCTATTTCCTCTATTTGCATATTTTCAGAAATTTCTATATTTAGATTTTTTTTATATTTATTTATTAAATTTATAAAATTTATTATTAATTCATCTTTATTGTTTATGAATTTTAAATTTTTGATTTTATATAAAAATAGTAAATAAATATAAATTGAATTACCTATATAAGCTCTTTCTATTTCTAATCATTTTTTAGGATTATTTCAAAAATTTGATTCTTTTGTTAATTCAAATCATTTATTTTCTAAAGATAATAAATTATCAAAATATGAAAATAAAGTATTTTTATCTTTATATCATTCAATGTAATCTATATATGAAAAATTTATATATAATCTTCAAGATAAGTTTTGTAAAATATTTTTATATTCTAAATTTTTTTCATTATCTCAAAGAAATAAAATAATAGATTCTATTTTTAAATTCATAAAATTTACAATAGTATGAATATTATCTCTTTTACTATTTTCAAATTGTGAAACATTACAAAGCTTATTCAAAATTTCAAAAAATATTGTTATTTTCTGAAACTTGATTTTATTTGTATTTAAGTTTTGATTATTTGTATTTAATTCTTTCTTAAAATCTTCTATAAACAAATCTATTGTAGAATTCAATTTTTCTATATAATCTGATATTTTAGAAAAAAATAAAATTCTTTCTTTTCAAGAAGATAATAAAAAGATATAAAAAGATAACTCTGAAAATATCATTATATCTTCATTACTGAAAATATCTAATAAATTCTCATTTATATAATTTAATATATATTCTTCTTCTATTTTAGTGTTAAAAGTATTTTCATTTCAATAAAAAAATAAATTTCTTAAAGAAATTATAGTATCTTCATTATTTAGTAATTTATTTTCTTCTGAATTTTCTTTTACACCAAATTTTAACATAAAACTTACATAAATTAATTAAAGAAGATATTATATAAAAGATTGTCTAAAATAAAAATTTTTTTATAAATATAGTTTGTTATTTTTAATTTTTAGACTATATTTGGCAAATATGTAATTAATTTGATTTTAATAAAATAAAAAAATGGAAAAATTATTTGAATGAATAAAAGTTGTTGATTGTTCCAGAATAT
>JAQVPN010000143.1 GCA_028702055.1 Candidatus Altimarinota bacterium
ATTGAGTTTTTAACATAAAAAATAATTTTATATCAAAAATTTAATGTAAATTTAATATAGCATTAGTAAAGTGTATGAAATTATTTTTTAAATTTATAATTTTATGCAAAATACTACTTCTTATGCTCAGGCTTCTAATAAGCCAACAAATACTGATTTAATCACAACAAATTATGAATATTTTCATAAATCAGTTATAGAAAATAAAAAAGAAAATTTTTTTTCTTGAAAAAATAATACTACTCAAAAAAATGAATGTTTAGAAGAGGAATATAAAAATATTTCAAAAAAAATATTATTATATAAAGAACATGTTGCTAACAGATATCCAGATTATAAAGATTTTGATTTTATGTTAAAATATGTTGATAGAATATTTATTAATTTGTATAAAGATAATTCTTTAATTAGTGTTTTTGAAACTGATGAAATTAAAGAAAAATTCTTTAAACTTGTACAAAAATATCTTTATTCTAATCATGATAAAATGTTAAATAAATTATCTATGGAATATTTTAATTTAGAGGATGAAATACAAAATACTAGATCTCTAACTAAGCTAATATTGGTTTCATAATAAATATATATTTGATTTTTTAATTATTTTTTTATAATCTAAATATATTTTATAAATATTCTAATCTATATGCATATTCCTGATTTTATAACTGATAATTTAATTGTTCCATTTATTGCTTTTTTAATTCCTATTATGTGGGAATTGGCAAAGATACCTATTTTTTATATAAGGGAATTAAAAATGAAGACATTATCAATTTTGAAAGTAGAATTGAATCTAAATACTGAATTAATAAAATTAGATAATATAAAATTTAAATGTTTATTAATCAGATATTGAACAGATAATTATATAAAAGATATGGCAAGTGATAGTGAAAAATATGATGGTAGACTTCGTAATATTTTGATAGATTGACATATAAAAAATAATCAATTAAATTATAAAATACCATTACATAATCGTATATAAACTCAATTTAAATGTTTTTTGGAAACTAAAACTAGACAAGAAGCTGAACAAATAATGAAAGATAAAGATAAATATGAAACTATATGTGATTTAAGTTTAGCTTCTGATATAAGTAAAAATAGAATATTCTTTTTGTTAAAGGATTATTGAACAACAGAAACTATAGATTGATTTAAAAATAATATGATATTTCCAATATAAAAAAATCCTTTTATGGATTTTTTTTGTTTTTTAATTAGAAAAATATTTTATTTTTCTAAAAAATGAGTTTTTCTTTTACATTAATTTTTATTTTCTTATAATTAAGCTAATTATAATTAATATATTTAAACTTTATGGAGTCATATAATAGAAATGATGATTTATTACACGGAGTTAGTTTATCAGTGATTTTAGATTTTCTTATAGAAGAATATTGATTTGAAGAATTAAGTGAACTTATAAGAATAAATTGTTTTAAAAGTAATCCAAGCAAGCAATCTAGTCTAAAATTTTTAAGAAAAACAGAATGGGCTCGTATTCAAGTTCAATGACTTTATGTTAGAACAATGAAAGAAAAGATGAAAAAATAATTTTTTTTTTTTGACAACTATAGATATTTATGTTTTAATATACATATGATTATATTTATTAATTACATAAATATGTGCATACAAAAATACAAACAAACTATAGCTAATATGGATGAGAATGGTCGTATAAGAGAATTATCCGCCTTAAGTAGATTACCTTATACAGAAGAAATAAAATACAAAATTAAATTAATCCTATCATTTAATAAATAAATTTGACATATTATAAAAAATAATTATAAGATAATATATTTTATAATTGTTTTTTTATGTTTTCAACTTTCAAATTAAGAAATATTTCAAATATATTGCAAAAAGAGTTTTTAATTCAAGATAAAAATGAAAGAAAAGCTTTTATTAAGCTATTTATATCAATGATTTCAGATAATGTTCAAGATGTCTTAGATAAAGATAATAATTTTGAAAATATAATTTTAAAAGAATGAAGTAATTTTAGGAAACTTATTACAAAAATTATATGATTATCTTGAGAATTAATTGATAGTCTTGATAAATTTTTGAAAAAAGATGATTTTTTTGAATCTGAAAATTTATTTTCTTCTTTAAGAGATTTTATAGTTTCAAATTATGGAAATACTATTGATTTGATAGTTTATAAACATAATTTTGATAAAAATAATTTAGAATATTTTGCATGAAATCAAAAATTAGATAATTTTGTGTGAAATCAGCAATTATGAATGTTTGATATTCCTTGATTGAAAAAATATTGATACAAAAATGAATTGAAGTCACTTTCAGATGATTATCCTTATTCAAAGTTTCGAAATACAATTTGATGATGATTATTTTGTAAAAAAATTGCGATAAATTTTAAAAGCTGAGATAATATAAAAAAGGAAGAATATATATTATCATTCCATGCTAATCCTAATATTTCTGATTTCAATGAAAATAATATAGATATTAATATTCGTAGATTAATAAAATTATTTCAAAAAAATTCACTTTCAAATTTGCTTGAAACTAAATTGTCTTTAATAAATGTTAAATATAAAGATTCTCTTACTTGAGCTTTTAATAAGGATTATGCTACAGAAGTTTTTAAAAGAAAAAAATGATATTCTATAATTTTTATTGATGTAGATAATTTTAAAAATATAAATGAAACTTATTGACATTATTTTTGAGATAAAGTTTTGAAAGAAATAACAAGAATTTTAAATTTAAGTATAAGACCCGAGGACAAAGTTTGTAGAAATTGATGAGATGAATTTGTTATTTTAGCATCAACTGAAAACACAGAATCAGTATTAAAATCAATTGAAGATAGAATACATGAAAATATGAAAATGTGACATTTTGTTTGTGAATTATGATGTGATAAAAAATGAAAATGTGATAAAATTTGATTATGAGAATGTATATCTACTAAATTTCAAAATATATCTGTTTCTACTTGAA
>JAQVPN010000144.1 GCA_028702055.1 Candidatus Altimarinota bacterium
TTTCTTCTATTTCTTTTAAAGTGACTTCCCTACTCAAAATAACTTTATTTATCTTATAATTTTCAAGTAAAAATTTTATAGCTTCAGTATTATAAACAGCCATTATTGTAGAAATATTTATTTTTTACTATAATTTATTTCTTTTAAATATTCTAAAATACTTATATTTCAACAAATTATTCCATCAACTCAAACTTCTTCAAATTCTTCAATCATTTTTTTAATTAAAGGAAAAGTTTCAGAAGTATAATACCAAGCATTTAAATTTATAAAAATTTCTAAATTATATTTATGGACTTCAAAAGTAATTTGCTTTAATAATTCAAAATTTGTAACTTGTTCATGTTCTGCAAATCTACCATTTGGACTAACTTCAAAACCAAATTTATTGTACCAATAAGATGGATTATAACCAATAAAAAATTCAGTTGCTCATCATTCAACTAAAGCTTTTATATAATTTTCTACATCTTTGGCATTTTTTCATTTATTTGAAAATCAAAGTCAAACTATTTTTTTAAACATAATCTTTTTGTTATTTTTTTAGAATTTCTTTTATTGCATCAAAAAATCGATCAATATCTTCAATTGTATTATAAATATACAAACTCATTCTAAAAGTAGAATTTATTCAAAGTCTTATAGCTAAGGGTTCTGCACAATGTTGTCATGATCTTACACATATATTTTTAGAAGCTAATTCTTCAGCTACATCAAGAGCATGAAATCAATCTAATCAAAAACTAAAAACACCTACTCTTTTTTCTGCATTAGTTCATCAAATTAATTTAAGTTCTGGAATTTCTTTTATCTTTTCTAGAGTATATTTTATAAGTTCTGAATCATATTTATCAATAGCTTCATATCATCATATATTTTCTATATATTCTAGTGCTTTAAGCAAAGTAACTGCTCAAGAAATATGAGGAGTTCCAGGTTCAAATCTACCAGGAAGAGAAGCTTGTCTATAAGAATCTTCTTTTACCCAATTTATAGCTCAACCACCAGAAAAAACGGATTTCATATTTGAAAGTAATTCTTTTTTTCACCACAAAATTCCAAGTCCAGTTTCAGCCATAACTTTGTGAGCTGTAAAAAACAAAAAATCTGCATTAAATTTTTTTACATCTACTTTCATATGAGGAAAAGATTGACTAGCATCAACTATAAAAAGAGTATCTTCCCTTTTTAATTTTCAAATTTCTTCCAAATCATAAATTTGCCCAGTAACATTTGAAACTTGTGTAAAAGAAATAATTTTTACTTTTTCATCATATTTAGATTTAAAATCATCCATATCAAGAGAAAAATCATCTTTTATTCAAATATATTCTATTTCTATTCCGATTTTTTCTTTTAGATTTAGCCAAGGAACTATATTACTATGATGTTCTGAAATAGTAAGTAAAACTTTATCTCAAGCTTTAAGCATATTTGAACAATCCAAACTACATGCTAATATATTCATAGCATAATTTGCATTGTAAGTATAAATTATTTCTTGAATAGAATTAGCATTCAAAAATTCTTTTACTTTTTTCTTAGAATTATCATAAAATTCTTCCGATTTTTCGCTTAAACTATAACTTCATCTATGTATAGAAGCAAAATCATTCCTATAAAAATCACAAAGAGAATCTATAACATAAGCTGGTTTTTGTGAAGTAGCTGTAGAATCTAGATAAACTAATCCTGGATTATTTTCAAAAATTGGAAAATCTTTTCTGTAAGATATATTTGACATAATATAGTTTTTTATTAAATTAAAAAAGACAAAAATTAAAAAGAGGAGGATTCCATGTTGTATGAAAATGATAAAGACTTTATTAAAGCTTTTGTTTTGATATTTGTCTTTTATTCAATCTTTGTACCCACAATATTTAAAATACGGGATTATATATTCAATGAAAATATTTTTGACATTGAAAAAATAATGTATTTTGAATCGTTTTTGTTGAGTGGTTTTATTAGTTTTTTTATAATTGTTTTAGTCAATATTTATCTTAATAAAGGATTCATTAAAGTAAAATATGGCTAAAAGTATTCATTCCCGATTTTTAATCGGGCTTTTTTATAAAAAAATTTTATTTATTATTTCTTCATATAAATTTTGATTACAAAGTCTCAAAATTTTATAAAGCTCATCTATTTTTGCTTTTAAAAGCATGTTTCTAGAATTTTCTTTATCTAATCATCTAGCTTGTAAATAAAAAATAGATTCATCATTTATTTTATCTATTTTTAAACTATGATTAGCTTTTACATCATTTGACGATACTTTTAAACCAGGAATTCAGGTAAATTTAGCTTTATTAGATAAAAAAATAATTTCTGAATTTGTTATTCCAGTTGATTTACTAATATTTTTTTCTATATTTATTCAAGAATCTAAGCTCAAAGTTGAATTATCATCAAGTAATCAAAGTATATTTATTTCCAAGATATTTCAAGATTTTTTTATTTTTCAGTTTATATTTGATATTATTTTTTCCTCATTCTTTCACAAAAATATATAATTTATCAAAGAATTAGTTTTTTCTCAAATAGAAATTATTTCAAGATTTCTAGATTTTTGTATAAAACCAAAAATTTTTAAATCAGTTTTTCATAAAATTTCTATCTTTTCAATTTCATTTCTTCAATCATCAAAAATAACAACTTTATCTGAAACTTCAATAACAAGATCTCAAGAAAAATCAGATAAATTATAAAATCATCATTTATTTATTAAATTGTTTGACATATTTTTTAAAATAATTTTTTAAACTCAATCTATTTCCATTCAAATTAGTACATTCATTTCACTAGCATATTCAAGTGGTAATTCTTTCAAAATTGGACTTACAAATCAGTTTACTATAAGTGTTGAAGCTTGTTTTTCATCTATTCATCTTGATTGTAACTAAAACAAGAAATCTTCGTTTATTCTTCAAGCAGAAGCTTCATGAACTACTGTAGAATCAGTATTTGCTATATTT
>JAQVPN010000018.1 GCA_028702055.1 Candidatus Altimarinota bacterium
TATAGCTCCCGAAAGATTAAATGATAGCTATTTTTTATCAGTTATAAAAAATATAAATATTTCACTTATTGCTATAGATGAAGCTCATTGTATAAGCCAATGGTGACATGATTTTAGACCAAGTTATTTAAAAATTAAATGATTTATTGAAGGCTTAAGAAAAAATAAGCACTTCCCTATCCTAGCATTAACTGCAACTGCAACAAAAAAAGTAAGAGAAGATATAGTTGAAAGATTAGGAATTACAAAATATAATATTTTTACAAAAGGTTTTGATAGAAAAAATCTAATTTTTGTTGTAAGAGAAATATCTAAAACAGCTGAAAAATTAGAAAAACTTCTTGAAATAATAGAAAAAACTCCACCATATTGAATAGTTTATTGTTCAAGTATAAAAGCTGTTGAAGAAGTATATAAATTTCTTCAATTAAATTGAGTAAATGTATGAAAATATACATGAGAAATGAATGCAGGATTTAGAGAATCTGAACAAAATTTTTTTATGAATTCAAATTATGATGTAATTGTTGCAACAAATGCCTTCGGTATGTGAATAGATAAAAAAGATATAAGATATGTTGTACATTATAATTTACCTTGAAGTATAGAAAATTTTTATCAAGAAGCTTGAAGAGCTTGAAGAGATTGAAAAAAATCTTATTCTATAGTTATTGCTTCATACCAAGATTCTATAATTCAAGAATTTTTCATAGATAATGCTTATCCACCAGAAGATGAGATATTTAAAGTTTATGACTATCTTTATGAAGGTTTTAAATTAGGAGAATGAAACTGACATCAAATACTTAAAACATATAGATCTATTGCCTGAGAAACTGGATTAAAAAATGATATGAAAGTTTGAAGTATTATAAAAATTTTAGAAAAATATAATATCGTAAAAAGATGATTCGACTCTGATAATTCAGAAAATGATAATTTTAGATGAAGATGAATAACTTTAGTTCTTCCAAAAAAAAATCATAAAGAAGTGCCTATTTTGTGGCATCATCAAAATTTATTAAAAGAAGAATGATATTTCAAACTTGAACAAATCAAAAAATTACTTTTTAAACCAGGTTGTAGAAAAAAATTTATTTTAAATTATTTTTGAGATGAAGAAGATTTAAAAAATTTATGAGAAAATTGTGGAGCTTGTGATTATTGTTTAGATAAAAATAAAATCCAAACTTGAGAAGTTGAAGAAATTATTCATTACACAACATTTTTAATTATTCTAGAATTTATTAAAAGATTTGATAATAAATTTTGATTAAACACTTTAGTTTGAGTTTTAGTATGAGCTAAAGAAAAGAAAATAATTGATTGGAATTTAGATACAGATAAAGATTATTCTATACTTTGAGAATTAAATAAAGACATAGTTTGAGCTATATTTGAAGCTTTACTTGAAACATGATTTTTATCTAGAAGTTTTGGTCAATATCCAAAAATTGGAATTTCAGAAAAATGAAGAAATTCTATTTATGATAATGATATATTGCTTGACGAAAACAATTCACTTCAAGCTATGCTTTACTCTAAAGTTTCTAAATATAAAAATGCTATAAAATCTGGTAAATCAAAGAGAGAAAAAGAAATAAAAATACCAGTTACTAAAATAGATACATATACTCAATCTTTGGATTTACTAAAAGAATGAAAAAATATAGATGAAATAGTAGAAATTAGATGACTTTGAAAACAAACAATAGAAGATCATTTAGTAAAACTTTATAGTTTTGATAAACTTAGTTTAGCAGAAATTATGAAATTTTCAGATTTCTCAAAATTAAAAAATATAAAAAATATAATTACATTAAATAAATTAGATATCTCAAAACTATCTCCTATAAAAGAAAAATGTGATTCTAATATAAATTATTTTGATATAAAAATTGCTCTTGCTATGATAGAAAAAAAAGACTTATAAAATTATAAGTCTTCTATTATTTTTATTAAATTATTTAAAAATAATTTTAATATATTTTCTTTATCCATTATATGAAATTTTCAAATTTCATGAATTACAGTTTTTTTAGAAAATTGATGAACTCATATTTCAGGATTTATATATCAATATCTTTCATCATTTTTTGTGTATTTTAAAGCACAATTTAATAATTTTTCTATTCATTCCTCACTATTTTTTAATCTTACTTTAAAATAATTATTTCAATAAGAAATAGAAATAACTTCATACTTAGTAACTATTTCTTTTTCAATCATATTTTCAAGCATTTCCATAAGTTTTTCTAATTCATCTCTATATTTTCAAGAAAACATAACTTTTGATTTTATAGTTTCTTTTTCTTTATAAAATTGTCTTATTTTATCTCAAATTGTAGGCATTTATTTTTTCAGTAAGTTTATTAAATTAATTATATTTCAAGTATAAGGAGTGATAATAATTAGTCAAAAGTTTTATTATCTAATTCCTTCTTCAATAAGAGTATCTTCTAAAATTTTTTCTTTCATTATAGTATCTTTGGAAATTAAATTAGATTTTTTCCAATCTCATTTCATAAACCACAAAACACTAATAATAGTTATTATTATATTAGTAATCAGCATAGAATACCAAATTCAATCTAATCAAAGACTTGTATGTTTAGATAATATATATGCAATTGGAAATTGTAAAATTAGTTGTGAAATAAGTGTTAAAACCAAAGTTGTTTTCATATTTCAAGCTGCACGAAATATTCAAGTCATTACCATTTGAATTCAAATAAGACCAAAAGAAAGTGAAACAACAGTTAATAATTCAGATCATAGTTTTATAACAGTTTCTTCTCCAGGAACAAAAAAAGCGATTAAATATGGACCAGTAAAGAATACAACTAAACCTAGAAAACTAAGAAATAAAAATGAAATAATAGAACTTACTTTTGCTATTTCACTTGCTCTAGCCATATTTTTTGCTCATATATTTTGTCCTACCAAAACTGAAGTAGCCATAGTAAATCCTAATCAAAATATCATTACAAGTTGTAAAATATTTCATCAAGCTCAATAAGAAGCAACAGCAATCGATCAAAAACTAGTAACTAAAAAAGTCATAATTAACATTCCAAGACTACGAGCAGACATTTCAATTGATGAAGGAAGTCATAGAAAAAAAGCTTTTTTTATATAAGAATAATCAGGTAAAAAATCTGATATTTTTAAATGTATATGATAATTTCCTTTTAATAAAATTACAAGTCAAATAATACTAGCTATTCATTGAGTTATTAAAGTTGCCATAGCAGCTCATGCTACTCACATAGCTGGAAAAATTCAATATCAAAATATGAATAAAGGATCTACAATTAAATTTAATAAAACTGTTCAAAAAATTATTTTCATAGGCATTTTGACTTCTCAAAGTCACCTCATTATTGATTGAAACATAGAAAATGAAAATACAAAAATCATTCATATAAAAGATATTCTAAGAAAATTAAGAGCATCCGAAAAAACTGCATTTGTAACTCACATTAAAGATAATAAAAAAGGCGAAATTATATATCAAATAGTTCCTACAAATAAAGAAATTATAACAACCATTAAAAGAGTTTGAGCAGCAACATGATTTACCATTTTAAAATTTTTAGCTCATACATATTGAGCAATAAAAGTAGATCCAGCAACAGCAAAACCAGCTCATAAAGATATCATAAAAAATGTTATTGGGAAACTAACTGAAACAGAAGCAACCGCATCTTTTCAAAGTCTTCATACCCAAAAAGCATCGGTTAATTGATAAGCACTTTGCAATAAATTTGCAAAAAGTATTGGTATAGCTAAAGCAAAAATAGATTTAACAATTGGTCAATTCAAAGCAATTTCTAAATTTTTATTATTTTTCATTATTTTTATTTTTTATTAATTAATTATTATTTCCACATAATTTTACCTCAAATTTCACTTATTAATTTATTTATATCATTAATTTGTGTGTTAGAGATACTTGGAATTATATCATTAGCAAATATTTCTATTCTTTCCAAAGCTTCATCTAATTTAGTTTTTCAACCTGGAGCTAATATAACTAAACTAACTCTAGCATCATTTGGATTAGATTCTTTAATTATAAGTCATATTTTCTCCATTGGCAATAAAAGTCTTGTTACTCCTGAAGCAGTAAGTCATACTTTTTCAGCTAATTCTATTCTCTTTAATTTATTTTCTGGAGCTTGATTTAAATGATATAAAACAATAAAATCATTAAACCCTATTCCTCATAATTTTCAGTCCAAACTTTTTGATAATATTGCATAAAATTTTGCTATATTCATAAAAAAATCAATATTTTGTTTCAGCATAAAAAAAATAATTATTGAAATATTGTTGATTAATCAAGTATATTTCAATAATTATTTTTGTCAATTTTTTTATTTAATTTTTCAATAATATCTATAAAAATTTGCTTTATATTTTTCCTTTAATCTCTTTTTATTTAGTTCTATATTTTCTTCTGTAGGAAAAAAATCATTATATAAATTTGGTGGTAAATTTAAAAAAGATTCTTCATAATTTTCAACTTTAAAGTTTCTATTCAAGCATTCTTTATACAATAAATTATATCTTTTATGTAAAAATTTCAGTTTATCATAAAAAAATTTTACATGTCATTTTCACAAAACATAATTTTTTGGAATATCGCTATAAATATATTTTCCAGATTTTATCACATTTGGAATTCTTTTTATTTCTCTATGTTCAGACAAAAGATGTTGATCATACAATTCTTTTGGATTTATTAAGTTTACTCTGGTCATAATAGTTTTGATTAATTTTGTTTGTATGATAAAAAATATTTAATAGATAGCAAGTTAAAAGAGAAAATATATAAAAATATTAAATATATATTGAATTCAAAAAATATAATTAAAATTTTGTTTGCAAAAGGTACTTAATTAATATAATAATTTAAAGATATTTAATTTATTAAAAATAAATGTATGTGAAGATACAATAATAATGATGATAATTATCTAGAAATATGAATTTTTCTTTTGCGAGTAGTATTTATAGGTATAGTAAAATCAATTATAGATTTTTATCAAAAACATCAAATATTAAGTATATTTATATTTGTAACAATATTTTCTTTAATTATTTTTATTATTTATAAAATAATAAGCCTAAAAAGAGAAAGACTTATGAATATAAATACAATTGAAGATATGCAAAAACTTCATTGGAGAGAATTTGAAAAATTTATAGAATTTGTTTTTAGAGAAAAATGATTCATTGCAAATACTAGAAGATGAATTAAAGACTGATGAATAGATTTAGATGCTAAATTAAATTGAAGAAAATATTTAATACAGTGTAAAAAATGGAGTAAATATAAAATAACAGAACCTAATTTAAGAGAATTTTATTGAGCTGTTATGAGTTTTGATAAAGATGCAAAATGAATCTATATAACAACTTGAGATTTAACTTCAGATGCTAAATTATTTGCTAAAAATCATGATATAGAAGTTTGGGAAAAAGAAAATTTGGTAAATTATGTTAATGATTTTCTTTGAAAAAATGAAAATAGTTTACTAGAACGAACTGATAAATTTCTTTGAAAACAAAACGAAGTTATAATAAATGAAAAAGATAAAAATATTTTTAGTATAAATAATAATGATGATATTATTTGTAATAAATGCTGAGCCTTAATGATTTTAAGAGAAGCCGGTAGATGAGTAAATAAATGAAATAAATTTTATTGATGTAGTAATTATCCAAAGTGCAAAAATATAGTAAATATATAATTAATTATTTAAAAATAAAAAAGCACTTAGAACAATTCTAAGTGCTAATATAATCTTTTTACTTTTTTCTAGTTTTTATTTTTGACGTTATTAGTAAACATATCACCATAATATAACATAGAAAAAGGTTGATGAACCGGTATTGAAAAATTACGCATGTATATCAATTTACCGTTTTTATAAACAGAACCATTTTGAATGGAAAACACTGTATTTTCATCAACAACATACCCTTTTTCAAGAAACTTTTCAGAGGCAATAGTCGCCAATGTTATAGCATCCGTATGTGTTTCTGTAAAAAGCACCTTACCATCAACTTCAATAGTAGAAGCAAAAGTAATACCATTTAAACTAAAATGAGAAACAATTTTCTCAGCAATCTTACCCATGATTACCCCTTTTTATAATTTTATTTTTGTATTATTTTTAATAATAAATAATTTAAATAAAATGTCAATAAAATTTACGTAGAATCTTTCACAAAATGCAACTTTTAGAAAAATACTTAATTTTTATCTTAAAATATTAAAAAAAATACGAAATCTTACCAAAACAGGTAAAAACTTCGTATTTTTTAATCTCTAATTATTGCTTTTTTAAGATAAAAATTAAGTATTTTTCTAAAAAAAGTTCGATATTTTTCAAATTGGAGGTGCCAACCAGGTTCGAACTGGTGTGAAGGGTGTTGCAGACCCGTGCATAACCACTTTGCTATGGCACCGAAAATTAAGTAGGCAAAGTGTAGCTAAAAAAAAGAAAAAATCAAATAAAAATTGATTTTAAGCAGGTTTTTCCTAGAATAATCAAAATAATATAATATTAAAATAAATAAAAATGTTTAATTTTTCCGCTATAAATCTAGGATGTAATAAAAATTTAGTAGATACAGAATATGCAATATGAGAGATTTTAAAATGAAGAAATGAAGAAATAAATTTCTTTGAAAATCCTGAAGATGATGAAGTAGAATATGTTTTAATTAATACTTGTGGATTTTTATCTAGTTCTAGAGATGAAGCAGAAGAGACTATCGCTTATTATGATTCTATTTGAAAAAAAGTAATTATTATGTGATGTTATACTTCTGTAAAAGATGATAATTTCATAAAAAATTTAAAAAATTTACACTCTATAATTGATTATACTGAGCTTTCAAAAATAGAAAAAATACCAGAAATTTCAAAAGATAAATTAAAAAGTATTTCTTTAAAATTTAAAGATAAAGAATTAGATAAATATCTAAAAAATATTGGTTGAAATCAAATAGAAAAAAAGGCTTTTATCTGGAAATGAGATGAAGTAAGAGCATATTTGAATGCTGACTTCTCTTATGAATTTCTAAAAATTTCAGAATGATGCGACAATAATTGTTCTTTTTGTATTATTCCAAAAATCAGATGAAGACAAAGCTCAAGAAAAATAGAAGATATTTTAAATGAAGTAAAATTGATGATAAAATCAGGAATAAAAGAAATAGAAATAATTTCTCAAGATACGACTAGATATGGAACAGATTTATATTGAGAAACTAAACTTCTAGATTTACTTGAGGAAATAGACAAAATTTCTTGAGATTTTAAATTTAGACTTTTTTATATGTACCCAGATACTATGACTTTATCTGGACTTGAAAGACTAAAAAATCTGAAGAAAATGCTACCATATTTTGATATTCCTTTTCAACATATCAGTCCAAATATTTTGAAAAAAATGTGAAGATTTTATGATGATAATCATATTTTTAAAATGCTTGATTATATAAAATCAGAGTTCCCTTGAATTTTTATACACACAAATTTTATAGTTTGATTCCCGTGAGAAGCAGAAGAAGATTTTGAAATGCTTTTAGAATTTGCAAAAAAATATGAATTTGATAGTGTTTCTGTTTTTTGATATCATGATGAAATTTTGGCGGCAAGTAGCAAATTATGAGAAAAAGTTGATGATAAAACTATAAATTTAAGATTAAAAACTCTAAAAAAAGTTTTAAATGAAATTTATGAGAAAAAACAAAATGCCAGAATTTGAAACAAAGAAATTTGATTTATTCATGAAATAAAAAAAGACAAAGTAATTATAAGATCTGAAATAAAAGCTCCAGAAATAGATGATTATGATAAAGTTTGGATTAAAGATGTGATTTCTCCAAATATAGATTTATGAGAAAAAGTTGAGTATATAGTGAGATAAAATATTTGACTTTGTATATCTCTTAAATATACTAATTTTAATAAAATCTAAATATAAAATATATGATTTTTGAATTTGATTCTGAAAAAAATAGTTTATTAAAAGAAAGCAGAAATATAAGTTTTGAGGAAGTAATTGATGAAATAGAAGATTGAACTAATGTTCTTGATATCATTCCTCATACAAATAAAGAAAGGTATCCAAATCAATTTATGTTTATAATAAAAATGAAGTGATATATTTATTCAGTTCCTTTTGTGAAAAATGAAAATACTATTTTTTTTAAAACTATTTTTCCAGATAGAAAACTTCTTAAAAAATATAATTTTAATTCTTAATTAAAAATCTTTATGATAACAGATATAAATATTGATTATCTAGATGATGAAGAAAAAGATTTCTTTGAAAATTTTGACTATGATAAAGCTCAAAGTATTCCAAATTTAAAAGAAGAAATTGCAAGATATCAAAAAATAGCTAAAGACCAGTATTCTAAAAGAAAAGCTATAAGTATAAGATTACTTGAATATGATATAAAAAAATTAAAAGCAAAGTCAAAAGCTGAATGAATTCCTTACCAGACACTTATAGCATCAGCTGTGCATAAATATATTAATTCTTAAATTATTTTTATTTATGAAAATACTTTTTTCTATTATATTTAATGCAATAATTTTATATTTACTTGCCTATTTTATGGCTTGAAATTGACGAGTAGAAGCTTGAATAATAGTTGAATGATGATGGAAAACTTATCTTATTTGATGAATAATTTTATGAATTTTAAATTTCACAATTAAGCCAATATTGAAAATAATAAGTTTGCCTTTTTATCTTCTTACTTTTTGACTTTTTTGATTAATTATAAATTGAGTAATATTAAAATCACTTGATTATATAATAAATAATATACTAAAAATGGACCAAGTTCACTATATAATAGCTTGAAATTGGATAAATTTTGTAATTGCTGTTGCAATTTTTACTTTTTTGAATATGTTTTATTCATTAATTTTTAAAAGATAATTATAAAAATATGTTAGAAATACTTAAAATAAGCGAAATAGTACTATCTATATTAGTAATATTTATAGTTTTAATACAAAATAAAAATGTTAGCCTAAATTTATCTAATATGTCAGGATGAATGGCTCCAATACAAAAAAGATGACCTGAAAAAATACTACAAAATACAACTATAATACTTTGAGTATTATGGATTTTAAATTCTCTATTATTAATATTTATAAAATAAGAAATTAAAAAAAAGGAAAAGAATATATTTTTTTAAAAAAATATATTCTTTAAAAAACCTTTTTATTATTCTAATCCAATCACTATGAATAAAGAGAAAATATTTAAGTTAAAAAAATACTTTTTTTTATTAAGTATATTTTTTTTGCTTCTTATAACAACACAATTTTGATATTTATATTTTTTAGGAGATGCTAAAAAAATCCCTGTAGAATGATGAGTTTTACGAGAATGAATAGTTTGATCTTTCCCAAATTTAAATCCATTAATAACAAATACCGATTATAATAAATATATAGTAAATTTATTATATTGATCTTTGCTTACTTATGATATAAAAACAAATGAAATAGTTTGAGATTTAGCTAAATGTGATTTAAGTAATCTTTCTTATATAGAATGTAATTTAAAGGACAATGCTAAATGGTCTAATTGAAAAGAAATTACAATAACTGATGTTTTATGAACATATAATATTATAAAAAATACTAGTCTTAATCCTAGTATGACATCTTTATTACAAAATGTAACAATAGAAGAAAAAAATTGAGCTATAATATTTAAAAATAATAAAAAAGATGTTAAATTTTTAAATATTTTATTTCAACCTATAGTTTCCAAAGAAATATTAGATAATATATCAAATACAGAACTTTTTGGTAATTTTTCTCGAAATAATTGAATCTATTCTTGACCTTATATAATAGAAAAAAGACTTCAGGAAGAAAATTCTTGAGTTGAAAAATTAAGTTTAATTAAAAATTCTGATTATTCTTGAACTAAAAATTATATATCAAGAATTTCTTTTAGATTTTTTGCTGATAATTTAGAATTATTAAAAAACAAAGAAAAATTAAATGCTTTTAATGATACTGAAAATATTTTATGAAATAGTATTCCTAGATTACAAGAAAATAATTACATATTATCTCAATATTCAACAATTTTCTTGAATAAAGAAAAAATAGTTAATCCAAGTTTAAGAAGCTTTTTATTAGATAAAATAAATAGAACAAATATAGTAAAAACTTTATGAGAAACTAAATATAAAGAAATTAAAAATCCTTTTATTTCTGATTATTTAATAGATAAAGAACCAAAAAATAAAAATGTTGTTTTAATAATGAAAGAAAACAATTTTTATAAAAAATCTGAATTAGTTGAAAATATTTTAAATGCTGAAAATAAACAAGCACTTGATAATGCTACAAAATTAGCTGATACACAAACAAAATATATAACAAGTACAGATAAAACTATAAGAAAATATACTTTTACAAGTAATTCAAATATTTTATTAAAATGAACTGTTAACGATGATAAAATAGATGCTATATATATAAATAATATAAAATTACAATCTTACAAAACTTGAGATAAAAATTTTTATTTCAGATTATCTACAGCTCAAGATTATAGAACTCTTAAAGAATGAAAAAATACATATAATTTGTATTTTGAAAAAGCATGAAAAAAATCTTTAAAAGAAAGTTTCAATGTAATTTATTATAAAGATAAAGCAAAATTAACTACGGAAAAAGAAAATATAATAAAATCATTAACTCAACCTTGAACTACTACAGATAAACAATTACAAGCAAAAATTGATAAAATTAAAACTCTTGATGATAAATATTTTTATGATAAAGATTTAAAAAGATTTGAAATAAATCTAGACTATATATGAATACAAGAAGAAAATAAAACTGTAGCTGATTTAATAAAAAATAATATTGAATCTTATTGAATAGTTGTTAATCTAAGAGAAATAGATACAATAAAAACATTAAACGAAAAAATCAAAAATTGAAATAAAGATTATGATATGATTTTAGCTTGAGTAAATCTATGAAATTTTGATTTTAATTTATTTGATTATTTCCACTCTAGTCAAGCAAAATCTTGATATAATTTATCAAATGTAAAAAGATTAGATTTAGATATAGCATTAGAAGCTTTAAAAACAAATTTAAAAAATAAATCTGAAACAGAATCTTTAGAAAAACAAATTCTTGATATATTAAGACAAGAACAAATAATAAAAACAATAGAAAGTCCTTATATAAAATATTTAGTTGATAAAAATATAAAAGATTTATCAGTATCAGATAAAATCCCTGATACTTCATATAGATTTATGTTCTTTAATAATTCTTATATTTTAGAAAATAAACAAATAAATTGGGATACAAAATCTATAAAATGATTTTTTGTAAATTTAATAAATATATTAAAAAAATAGTATAATATCTAATATAAAAAATCTGTGAGTAATATAAAAGAAACTATAATAGAACCGGCTTGGAATTTGATAGCAAACGATACAAAAGTAAGGAAATTTTACTTTATTCCAGGTCTTTTATCTATTATTTTTCTTACAATAATACTTGTTTATCAATTTATTTATACTTATGTAGTTATATTTTGACAACGAGAAAAAGCTCTAGAAGTTATATTAACATTTTTTCATTCAACTTATGTAAAAGAAGTTTTAATTTTTTGAATAATTTTTCTTTTATTATATATAGTGTTAGTGCCAATTTTTGAATGATGACTTATAAATTATTTAGACAAAAAAAATACTATTTGAGAAAATAGTTCTTCTGATGCATTTTGATATTGATTATATAGATTTCTTCCTATGTTTGAGTATTCCAACTCAACTTCTCAATTTAAAATAATAAGCTTATTAAATCTTTATCTTTTTGCT
>JAQVPN010000145.1 GCA_028702055.1 Candidatus Altimarinota bacterium
TCAAAAGCTAATTTTATATAATCTCAAATTAAAATCTTTGGAATATTTTGTGAATAAAGTTTTAACTGATTTTCTCATATACGAGCCAAAGTAGCAGAAGGATTTCAAAGTAAAAAATCACGAGTTGATCAAGTAGAATAAGATTTATCATATTTAAGTCATCCTGCAAATCAAGCAATTAGATGATGTTTGTCTGGAGTTAATTCTCCTACAGCTTTTTCAAATCCATCGTCATCCATTTTATCTATTCATCTCATAGTTGCCTGCCTCAAATTTGAACTTCATTTATTTGTAAGTCACCATTCTCAAGTTATAGTATGTAAATAATAAATATATGGTGAAATAAGCAAGAAAAATCCCAAAATCAAACTTCAAAAATATAAAACTGATTTTTTAAAATTTATTTTTTTTGTAATAAATAAATAGAAAAAGACTAAAAAAGATGATCATAAATATATAAAAGCTTCAGCTCTAGTAAGATAAAGTAAAGCAAAAATAATTGATAATCAGATTATTTTTTTGAAATTTGGTTTTTCTATAAAAAGTAAAAAAATATATATTAAAGCTAAAAATAATGGAATATAAATATTTTCAGATAATGTTTGAATATTAAAAAAAATTAGTGAACTTGATAAATAATATAAAATTAAAGGTAAAAATAAAAAAAATCATTCTAAATATTTTTTTAAAATTTTATAAAGGAAAAATCATCATAAAACAAAATATAATAAATTTATAATCTTACTTAAAAAAAATAAATCTCAAGTTATGAAATTAAAAATAGCTATAGGAAAAGAATAAATAAATCCAAACCAACCTGTTCAAAATCAAGATAAATGAAAATTTGCTAAATTTGTAGCCATTTGAAGATAAGCAAAACTATCAGAATTTTTTAAAACATCATTTAAAGGAAGAAAATAATAATGAATTATAGTTCAAATAAAACTAATTAATATAAAGAAAAAGGCTTGAAACATAAATTTATAGATAAAATTAAAAAAAATTTATTTTATTATACAAAAAAAAATAAAATTACTAATTTTTTCTTTACTTTTGAAATAAAAAAACTAAACTTAGCAATGTAATATTATTTTTTAAAATTAATTTTATATTTATGAGGAAAATAAATAAAAATGCCTTTACTCTAGTTGAATTACTAGTTGTTATAACAATTTTAGCAATTATATCGGTTGTTGCTTACCAAAGTTTTGGTTGAGCTACAGATAAAGCAATTTCTTCTAGAAAAATATCAGATATATCTACTATAGAAAGTTGATTACAAAATTTCAAATCAACAAATAATTACTATCCAATGCCTATGGCATCTAGTACAACTAATATGTTTTGATATAATTCTTGAACTATAGCAATTCCTACTAATAAATTAGTTGTAGCTTACAATAAAGCTGAAATAACAACTATTACATCAGCTACTGGTTGATGAAAAGTTATGTGATCTTGATCATTAAGTACTTCTCAAATATGAGCTAAATGAACTATTTGACTTGATAGTAATTGAGATTTTAATAAAAAATATTTAACAAAAGATTTATATGATCCTGAACTTGGTGATGTAGCAGTAACCTGAGATTCTAGTAAAATGATAGATAAATGAGTAGGTAGATACATATATGCAGTATATGCTACACCTAGTCTTCCATGATCTTGGAATACTTCTAGTGCTTCGGCTTCTTACTATAATATAGCAACTACTATAAAAGATACAGCAAAAGATACTTATAAATCATATGTAGTTTGAGATTTTGATAAAAATTCTTGTTCTACTCCTGCAAATTGTCCTGATACACTTATAGGTTCTGGTACAAGTTTTATAGCAAATAATCAAACTCAAACTTGAATAACTACTGATGATAACAGACAAATTCCATATTTAGTAAAAGATTTTTAGTATAATATAAATAAAAAAAGATTTTCTTAAGAAAATCTTTTTTTATTTATATTATTTTGTATCGTTTTTTGGTATAGTATAATAATCAAGTATATATGAAGCTATTCTTCAAAATATTAAAGCTGCTGTAGATTCTCAATATTCACTACTTCTTGGTCTTTCAAGTTTTATAATCATTACAAATCTTGGATCCTGGGAAGGAGCAAATCAAGCATAAGATCCTATAGTTGTTGCTACTCATTTTTCATAAGTTCATTTATAAGCAATCTGTGAAGTACCAGTTTTACCTGATATTTTATATCATGGAACTCATCACATTTTTGCAAATCAAACTTGTCATCATTCTTCAAGCATATCTCTAACTATTTTTGAAGTAGTTTCTTTAATTACTCTTTGAACTGGATTTGCTTTATTTTCAACGACTCTTCAGTCATCAAATTTTATAGATTTTACAATGTATGGTTGCATATAAATTCATCAATTTGCAATTACACTATATGCTCGTGCCATTTGCAGAGGAGTAGCAACTATTCATTGTCCAAAAGAAGTTGTAAAAAGTTGTGCTCTAGACCATTTTTCATATGGTGTCATTGTTCAAGTTCTCTCTCATTCCAAAGTAATTCAAGTAAGTTTTCAGAATCAAAAATCAGATAAATATTTAGAAAATAGTGATTTTCACATTTTATCAGCTATTTTTAACATTCATACATTACAAGAAAAATTCAAAGCATTTTGAAAAGTTTTTAATCATATACACTGACTTGAAACATTTTTAATTTTATAATCTCATACTTCAGCATAACCTGGATCTTTATATAAATCATATCTTCTTATTTCTCATGAATCTATTCAAGCTGATACAGTAACTGGTTTCATAATACTTCAAGGCTCATATAGATTTTGAATTACATCATTCATATAAACTCAAGCTCCATAATCATTTGTATATTTATATTTTACTAAAGCCGGATTATAAAG
>JAQVPN010000019.1 GCA_028702055.1 Candidatus Altimarinota bacterium
ATAATTCTATAAAAAAATATATTCCTACTACTATTTGACCACTTGATTTAACTCCAATTATAGTAATTATTTTTATATGATTTCTAAGATGAATAGTACTATGATTTTTTCCAGAAGCAGTATCTTATATGAATATGTTAAAATAAAAAAACTAAGAAAAATTTTTCTTAGTTTTTTTATTTTATAAATTTTCTTTAACAATTCTACTTATTGGATGTTTTATATTTTTTTCTCAATATAATTCTTTTGGAAAATAAATAGGAATATTTTCTGTTAATTGTCTCATTTTATATTTTCAATGATATGCTGGAGAATTTTTATCTATTTCAGCTTTCATGTAATTTTCCATATCAAAAATTTGTATTTCAACTTCTATATTATAAGATTTTTCTTTAAATTTAGATTTTAATTCATGATAAATATTAAGTATATTTTTATCATTAAGTTTTCAGAAAAAATATTCAAGTTTTTCAAAATTTTCTTCATTTTCTATATTTAGTCAATTTATTGTGCTTTTTAATTCCATAAAAGAATCTTTTAATCACTTATCTAATAAATTCATATGAGAATCTAATATATCAAAAAAATGTTTTATAAGTTTTCATTTATAAGGAATCTTTATTATTCATTTCATACAATCATAGTCACTTGATGTAAAATTATTTCATCAACATTTTCAAATATTTTTAGGTTCTTCAACCCAGCTTGATCTAAGAGTTCCTAATTTATTTTCTATTATTTTTATGAGTTTTTTTCATTCATCAAAATTTTCTACAACAAATATAAATCATTTTTGATCTAAAATTTCGTTAAAAGTAGAGAATCATTTTCTTATAAGTTTTTCTATAGAAGAAAATCAACTTTTTTTTCACCTAATAGATATATGTTTTAATTCTACATCAACTTTTTTTTCATTATAATCTCTATATTCTCAAGAAATCAATAAACCATCCATTTTTAATAATTTATATCATTTTTTATTAGAATTTTTATAAATATATCAATTATTAGTTTTTTTCCAATATTTGTTATAAGTATTAACATAAGGATATAAAGGTCTATCTACAGAAGTATTTAATTTAACAAAATCATTTTTTTCACTTTCAGGAACTATTTCTAAAAGTTTTCATATAATAAAAGATACATCTTCTTCTATATGTTGATGAACATGATTTTTTTCTCTATCTAAATAAAGTAATGCAATTCAAAGAAGCCTTTGAATTTCAAATTTTCATATTTCAATGTTTTTTATAAAAGTTTCAAATTTAGCAGGATTTTTTATATATTCAGACCTTTTAAGTAAATCTTTTTTTGATTTTTCTAGACTAAATAACATTTCTATATATTGATATACTGTTTTTTGTTCTGATCATGTTGTATGTATAGTCTCAAAAAATTCACTTTTTAAATTATTTAGTTCATCTTCTTTAAATATTTTTGTAAATTCTTTTATGTGTTCTATAGCACTTGTTATATATAATCTAGCTATATTTTCTATATCTTCAACACTTTTTTCTTTTCTATCTTCTTTTCCAAGTAATAATTTTTTTCCAAGCCAGTTTTTATAATTTTCTTCATAATTTTTATAAGATTTTTCTTTATTTCATAAATTACTTAAATTTGAATAATTTATTCTTTGATTATTTATTCATATAGCTACAAAAGTTTGTAAAAATTCATTTATATATGTTTTATCATTATCAATTCTAAATATTTTATTTTCAGCTTTTCTTGATATAATTTCTTTTATATATCTATGAAATTTTATTTGATCTTTATTTTCAGAAATATCTAATTCTATCAAATCAAATATTTTTTCTTTAACTAAATCACTAATTCAAAGTCATTCATAAAATTTTTTAAGGTCTTCTAATTTTTCTTTTCATTTTAATAAATCTGTCATATTTTTTTTATATTTATGTGTCTAAAAAAGCTTCATATTAGAAGCTTTAGTTTTTTATTTATTTTATCACATTTGTAGCATTTTTTGCAAATATTTTACTATTTTATTTGTAATTTAAAAATTTCTCTACCTACAAGTTGATTATCCCTTTTGTATAAAAGACTTCAAGCCTTTGTAACTTCAATAAAATTATAATATTCATCTACAGAATTTATTCTTTCTTTAGCTTTATCTTGATTACCAAATTCTAATTTTTCGGGTAATAATTTTTGAATTTCACAATATTTATTTATTATTTCATAAACTTCTTCAAAATAAAAATATTTCTTATTCATTTCCCAAAAAGGGAAGCTTATAACAATATTTCACTTAAATTGTAATTTTTGAAGACCAGAGAAAAATCAAATATATAAATCTCGTAATTTTTTCTTTTGAGTATCAATTCTATCACTTGAAATATTTTTTTGTGTCATTATTTCTCATAAATATCATTCTGTAACTATAGATTCAACTTCATTTAAAAAATCAATTTCTTGTATATATTTAGAGTTTTGTTCTATTATTTTATATTTAAAATTTTCTTTCAAATCTTCTAAATTTTTTGATGTTACTTTAACCATTTCAGAACTTAAATCACTTCAAAAAACTTTTTTAGATCAATTTAAAATAGCTTCAATTAAAACTGTTCCAAGTCAAACAAAAGGGTCATAAATAACTTCTCATCAAGCTAAATTTAGCATTATTTGAGCTAGCTTTGGTGGAAGCATACCAGTTTGCATACTTCTTTCTTTATCAAAATCTCTTTTTCCATATCATTCTATATCTTGTACGAAAATACTTGTAGCAAAATATAGGTTTTCATAATCAAAAATGAAATTCAAATCTGTTTCTTTTTTTATAAGTTTTTCATGAGTTATTTGTACACTAGATAAATTTCTAAAATCTTTATTTACAAATCTTGAAGAAATACTATTTGCTTGCAGTATCTTTTTTGTATCTATAAGAATTTTTTTAAGTTCTGGTTTTTCTGGAAAAGTATTTATTCCATAATCAATTTTTCCAGTTTTTCATTCAAAATAATTTAAAATTATTTCAGGAATTTTAGAATTTTTATCTAAAATTTCTCTTATTTCCATAATTTTTATACTTCATCCTAGATTTGGAGATTTTTCTAAAATTTCATCAATACTTACTCCATCAAAAATAGTAACTGATTTAGAAACTGTAATTATTTTTATAGTAGGAAAAATAGCTAAAATTTCAGCTATAGATAATTTAAATTCTCTTCCGTTTTGTATTGCAAACATTTTATTATTTTTGTTATTTCTAATTGGTTTCTGATTATATAAAAAATATGACTAAAAGCAAAAAAATGATAAATTCTTGCAAATATTAGCTTTTACAATAAAATAAATTTGCCAAGATTCTAAATCCTTTATTCTCAATACACTCTCGTATTATATGCATTTAATATAGAGCGGTTTTATAACCGACTCGCTCTTATGTATATAATTGAGAGGATTGAGAATCTTGGCGGAAACTCAAAATAGGAAATAAAACCGCTCTTTTTGATTATTCCGCTAAAATATATAATTTTTCTTGGCATTAAAATTTATTTTTTTAATGCTTTTTATTTATGAAAATAAAACAAGCTTTTTTATCTTGAATAGTTTTTCTATGAACTGTTATTTTATGATTTTATTGATTTGCTGCTTATAGTTGATTATCTACTCAACCAAATTGAGCCACTATAACTCAAACAATTTGGAATGATGTAATTGATAGAATTAATCTTTTATGAACTGATGTTTCTAGTTTAAGTTGAACCCTAAATACATTAAGTCAAGGTTCTTGATTATGAGTATGACAAACTCGGCAAGATTTAACTTCAAGTAGAGCTGCTTGAACTACATATACAAATAATACTTGAAAAGCAATATTAGTAAGCATATATGCTAATAATACAAATACAGTAGAAAATAATTATGGATTTATAATAAATGGCTTAAATATGGCTTATAATTATGAAAATAATACATTTGATCAAAAACATGAAATTTTGGTTCCGTCAGGTTTTACTTATAAATATGTAATGCCAACTGGAATAATTGCAAAATGGTTCGAACTTAGATAAAGCTTAAAATCTTTATAATAAAATATAATTAAAACTTAATTTTTTAGCTTTATGACTATTGTAACATTTAAAGAAAATATAAATATTTCTAAAACAAATTTTAATAGTGTTTTGGATTTTTTAGAAGAAATTGAGGATTATGCTTTGTGAAAAATTATGGAAAAAAATAAAAATACTGAATCATTTGATACTTCTTTACTTGAAAAGAAATATATATGAAAGTAGAATTTAGATAAATCTTTGACCAAAATTTATCAAATATAGATTCTAAATATTTAAAAAGAGTATTTGGAAAAATTGATCTAATAAAAACTTTGGACGATGTTAATGCTTTAAGTAATTTGAAAAAAAACTTAAATTATACAAAAATTTTTATAGATTAAGAGTTTGAGATTATAGACTTTGATTTAGTTTAGAAAAAGACAAAATAATTTTAGAAAGATTTTTACATAGAAAAGATATTTATAAATACTTTCCAAAATAATCAATCCTTCAAAAAAAAACAGAAACTTTTTAAAGTTTCTGTTTTTTTTATATATATTTTTTAAATCAAAGCGCAATATCAGAATCAAGTCAAAATTTTGCATAAACTTTATGAAAATCAATATGTCTTTTATTTGATAAAATTACCATTTTATAACAATTATATGATTTTCATATAAATTCTGCTTTTTCAAGTAAAGCTTTACCTATACCAATTCATCTGTATTTTTCATCTACACAGAAATTATCTATCATCATATATGGTTTTTTACCTGCACTTAAACACATACTTAAACTAATTGTTCAAATCAATTTATTATCAAGTTCATAAGCAAATAAAAAATCTCTTGGAGAATTATATATAAATCAAACATTTCTAGAACTAATTTTGTATCATTCACCAAAAATATCATATAATTTTTGTAAATCACTTAAATCTTTTTCACTAGTTGTAACTTCTCTTATTCTAGAGACTTCTACTTCTTCTAAATCTAGAACTTTTTCTATTTGTTTATTTACTTCTTCTGGTTCTAGCGAAGCATCTATATCTATTACTTTTCATTCTTTTCTGTAAATATCTAGTAAAGGAACAGTTTCTGAAAAAAATATATTTATTCTCTTTTGTAATGCACTATCATCGCTGTCATCAATTCTTACTCAAAGCTTTCATCAACATTTAGTACAGAATTTATGGTCATAATCTCTAGGATATGTTGATCGACAAGAAAAACATATTTTTCTTCAAATAACTCTATTTTCAGCTTGTTCCTTTGATAAATTTAAATATATAATTTTAAAATCTCATACTATTCTATCAAAAAATTCTTTTTGTTCTATATGTCTTGGAATTCAGTCAAAAATTATGTTTCAATCTGAAGAATGATTTGATACAAAATTTCATAAAATTTTTTCTACAATATCTATAGAAACTAGACTTCAAGAATCAATTTTATTTTTTATTTCTTTTCATATTTCACTATCTTCTTTTGCTAATTCTCTTATGTTAGCACCAGTATCAAAAATTTCAAAATTATATTTTTTTTCTAGGATTCTTGCTTGTGTTCCTTTTCATGAACCTTGAATTCAAGCTAAAACTATGTACATAAAAATTTAAAACATTATTTTTTATAAAAAATTGTGAGAGTAATAAGCCGGATTCTGTATTTCGATATCAATCTATCTAGGCTAAAAATCACTAATTAGCTCAAGCTGAGTATATTTTTATAAAACGATAGGGAAAATAATTCTATAAAAATACCATTCTCATTGCATCTCGTAAGGTTTACCAAGTATTTGTATTTCTACAAATATTTCAAAAATAGCAAATAATATCTTACTTAAAAATAAATTTTAAAATTAGTTATTAAATACACTTTTTGACTTTTCACTTTTCGGGATTTTACTCCTTAGTATAGTCTCTGTGGCACTAGCTGTATCTTGAATTTATGTATTATATTTCAAGACCGCAGTCGTTATCTGCTACGATTTTCCCATGATGTCCAGACTTTCCTCTCGCTTTTTACAAAGCCAGTAGATATCTTCTCTCACAAATTTTATTATAGCCAAAAAATGAAAAATTAAAAAACTTTGTAAAAAAAACTATACATATCTTGACAATAAAGCTAAAAAAAATAAAATGCGAAGTCTGTCTATGATAAAAAACAAAAAAAGAGGAGTGAATCATGTCAGGTTTAGAACCAGGTGAGTTGTGGAGAAATTTGTCAGCTGATGAAAGAGTTGCTTTTAAAAAGCTTTTTAACAAAATTTCTGTAAGTAAATACGGGAAAGTTCTAAGAGATCTTGTTACCTGTAGTAAGGAAGAAAGAGAAGTCTTTTATGAAAGTTTGACTTTTTTGATTGATAAAGAAGAAGAGCTTGAGAAAAAAATTGTTTCATTTGTTGAAGAAAACTTTCTTCCAAAAATGAAGGAACTTTATGAAAAAGCAGCTTTTTGGGTTTCTGGAACTTTAAAAGAACAAAATTATCTTTTCAGTGTTCCTGTTATAATGAGGGCTTTTGAAAAGAAAGAACAACTTTTATTTTCAGAGAAAACCACAGTTTCACACATTGTCGCAAATGTTAAGGAGTGTTTTGGTTTAGATCAATTTCAGGTAGAGCCTGTACCTTATAAGGTAGAATCTACCCATTCTAATGATGCAGGTCTTGTCCCGTTTTCGCCAAAGGGAACTCCGGTTTTAAAGCAATCACTAGGTTTTGTTTCTTAAAAAAGCAAGGATTTATCCTTGCTTTTATTTTTTTGTAAAATTATAAAAAATATATCAAAATATCGCTCAAGCTCGATGTCATATAAAACTTATAGAAGCATCAAATCAAATTAATATATTTAAAATAATTGCGACTAATCATCATTTATATTCAGGATTATTTTTTGATTTTAAAATTAGTGTATAATAAGTCAAAATAGCCATAGCAAATCAACTTATTCATATTGTATTTCCAGAAGAAAATATTGTTAAAGCTCAAGCATTAAAAATAGTTGCCAAAACAAAAAATATTATGAATTTTCTTTTTCAAATTATTTCTTCTATAGGATTTCAAAAAATATATAAAAATATAGAGTTTGATAATAAATGAAAAATAGATCAATGAAGAAAAGAATAAGTAAATATTTGCACTAAAAATGCTGTGTAGTTTCAATTATTTAAAAAATAATTATTCATTCATAAAACTAAAATATTTGGATAAATGAATGAAAATAATGTAAAAATAGCGGAAATAATAATAAGTAAGTTTGAAAAACTTATTTTTTTTGAGTTTTTAAATTCTAATTGCATTTTTTCTTTTTAAATAAATAAAAATAATAATTCCAGTAAATAACATAATAGAAGAAAGTATTTCTCACATAGTTAAAAATCAGTATATATATCAAATTTGTATATCAGGACTTCTAAAAAATATTTCTACAAAAATTCTGAAGATAGAATAAAATATCAAAAAACTTGAAGCAACAATTCAATCTATTTTTTTATATTTATTTATAAAAAATAAGATTAAAAAAAGTATAATTCATTCTAAAAAAGCTTCAAGTAAAGGAGAAGGGAAATAATAGTTTCAATTTTTTTCTACTCTCAAAAATCCAGTATATTGAAATCATAGAAGTTCTTTGTTTAAATAATTTCAAATTCTACCAAAAAATAATCAAATAGGTAAAACAGAAACTATATTATCAGATAATTTTAAAAAACTAAATTTATACTTTTTTGAAAATAATATCATAGCAATTATTACTCATATAGCTCATCAGTGAAAACTCATTCATCATTCCCAAATTTTAAAAATTTCAATTAAATTTTGGCTATAATAAGAAAAATTGTAAAATAATATATATCAAATTCTTCATCATAAAATAACTCAGAAAAATATATATAGAAATAAATCATCTAAATTTTCTCTAGTTAATATTTTTCTTTTTTCTAGTATATAATATGAAATAACAAATCATAAAACATACATAAGTCAGTAATATGTAGGAGCTATTGTGAGTCAAAAAAAATTTATAGAAAAAATGTGCATAGCAAGAAAAATATTAAATTATTTTAGATATTATTTATTATACTAATTAATAAATAATATCAATTAAATTTATTGCTTTAAATATAAAATTATGTTAAAATTAAAGAGATTATAATTAAAAAGAGTGCATAAAAAATGGAAATACAAGAATCTAGGAAATTAGAATTATTAAATTCTTATTGATGATTTGATCATATCGTAGAAAATTATTCAAATACAGTTTTTTTTGAAATAAATGATGAATTAGAAAAAAAATATAAATTTTTCAAAGAAAAATTTATATTTTTAAAATCTTTAGAAATTCCAAAAAATATAGATATATGATGACAAAATTTAGAATTTTCTGAATCAGAATATAAAATAATAGCTTCTAAAATAGAAATACTTGAAGAGAAAAAATTTAAAATTCTTTCTAAAATGAAAGAATATGATTATATGATAGAAAAATTTGAACCATTACTTAAATGAGATTATTGAGATTTATGAAATAGGTTTGGTTCTATAGAACAATTGTCTTCAATAAAATTAGAATGATTATTTGCTTGAGAATTTGATTTATGAAATATTTTACAAGTTAAACAAAAAAATCCTGGATATTTTAAAAGTTATTCTTTTGCAGTAGAAGATTTATTAAATACATCTATTCCAATAAATAAATCCGATTTACTTAGAATTCATTCCAAATTATTAACAAATCCTAAAAATAATAAAACATTTGCTGAACAATGAGATGTTTGAAAAATTGTGGATTTTCAAACATTTAGAATAACAAAAGAAACTTGAAATGATGAAAAAGATAAAGCAAACATTACTTTTGTATGACCTAAAAAAGAAGATATAGCAAATTTATTAGATGATTACCTAGAATTTTATAATAATAATTATCAAAGAATTCATCCAATAATTTTTGCTTCAATTCTTATGATACAAATGTCTATAATTCATCCATTTTGAGATTGAAATTCTAGAATGTCTAGACTTGTAGCTGGTTGGTCTTTAAGAAAAATGGATTATTCTCAAGTTCCAATAATTTCATATATTTTTTCAAAAAATAAAAATAAACATGAAAAAAAGTTGAGAGAAATACGGCTTGATATAATAAATAAAATTTCTATAAATACAAAAGCCTGATCTGATGAAAGATTTGAATTTATTTGAAATGAAAAAAATGTCTATTATTCTATTGATTATAATAATTGGATAAATTATTTTATAGAATCTTATACTGATTGATTAGATTTTATTTATAATTCTATTATTAAATTTATATTTAATCTTAGATCAAAAGATTTTATAAATTCTAATTTTTGAAATGATACAAAATATAAACATATAAATTCTGAGCAAATACAAGAAATATATAATAGAATTATAGAAAATTTTGTTGAAACTTGAGAAATTATTGAACCAAAATGATATATTCATAAATTGAAAAGAAATTCAAATGAAGAAAATCAACAAAAAATTGATAATATAATTGAAGAAATAAAAAAGCATTTTATTTCTCTTATAATAAAATATGCATAGAAAAGTCATTTTTTTAAAAATGACTTTTCTATTTTAATAATCAGTAAATTGTTCTGTTTCAAGTAAGTAAACTATATAATCTTCTTGTTTAAATTCTTCATCTAATTTTTTTGATAAAACTGATATTAAATCTTTTCCAGAAACAATTGTTGCTGATATATTTGGTAATATTACAGATAATTTTGTATAATCTTTTTTTATAACAGCAACTCAGTTTTTTACAGGATTTACTTTTTCTATTTTATCAGAATAAATTTTTCTTTCTTTTATTATATCAAGTCTTATTTTTATATCATTTAATTCATCTTTTTTTAACTCTTCAAATCTAGAATCTTTTGTAATTGCATCAATAGTATTACTAATAATTTCTTTAGCTAAAGATGTATTTAATTCTTTTATTGTTCAAGCTGATCATCTTATATTTCCATTTTTATAAATAGTAACAAAACATGATTTTGCTTCTCATTTTAAAATTTCATCTTTAATTTCTAAATCACTTATATTTGGTGTTTTTCATTTATCTACATAATAGATAATTATATTTTTTACGAAATTTATCATTTTGTTTTATTAAAATAATTAAAATTCTACAGAAGAACTATTTAAATAATAAATATTATTATCTTTATCAGTGAAATTTGTATTTATTAGATTCAAATTTTCTAAATTTGTAGAAGTTTTTTCTAAAAATATTGAGGCTATAATATCTCAAGCTTTTATATTTCAAGTTTTTTTAAATACAAGATTTATAGTTTTTGTCCCTTCATAATCAACCATTTTATTTAATTCTACTTGATCTAGAGAAGTTAATATATCTTTTATTTTTATATTCTCATTATTATAAAAAAATGAAAAAGCTAAATTTGTAACTTGAAAAATATCTTTACTTGATTTAATTTTTATTTCATTATTTGGTCCAGACTTAACTACTTCCATATATAAATCTGATTTATTTATTTCATTATTTTGAGCATCTTGAATACTAGTTTTTAAATAATTTCAAATTTTTGAATCGCTTAATGCAAAATTTATAGATATAGCAAAAGCTAAACTAAGAGCAATTATAGAGAAATTATTAATCATTTTTTTCTTTCTAAAACTTTTTATTATGTCTTTATTCATAGTTTATACTTAGTTTTTAAAAATATATTTTCTTAATAATAACAAAACAAACTAAAAACACAAAATTATTTTTATATTTTTCTGACTTTTTTCTTATAATGTAAAAAATAACTTTTAATTTATAAAAAAACTTACATAATTCTTACATAAAAATTGTATAAAATGTATAATTTAAAATATAATTTATGAAATTATGAAAATTCTACTTGTAGAAGATAATGCTATTTTAGCAAAAAATATTAGAGAGTACTTGAAAATAAAATGAATGAATGTAGAAACTGAACTTTATTGAGATAGAGCATATCAAAAAATTCTTGATACTTATTATGATGTAGTTTTACTTGATATAAATTTGCCTGTAAAAGATGGTATTTCTATATTAAAAGATTTAAGACGACTTAGAAATAATACACCAATAATTATGCTTACATCAAGAAATACAACTCGAGATGTTGTTGCTTGATTTACTTCTTGAGCTGATGATTATATTTCTAAACCATTTGATATGGAAGAACTTATTTCTAGAATAGAGGCTATGTACAGAAGAACAGCTGTTAATAAATCAAATAATTTAGAAGTAAATTGAATAAATATAGATTTAGAAAAAAGACTTGTAAAAAGATGAGAAGAAATTATTGAATTATCAAAATTAGAATTTGATTTACTTAAATATTTTGCACAAAATAGATGAGTGCCAGTTGACAGAAAAACTCTTTTTGAAAAAGTTTGGTGAGATTTTGATGAACATATGTTTTCAAGAACAGTTGATGTTTATATTTCTTATTTAAGAAAAAAATTTGGCCCTGATTTCATAGAAACAAAAAAATGATTTGGATATTTAGTAAATTAAAAAAAGCCCT
>JAQVPN010000146.1 GCA_028702055.1 Candidatus Altimarinota bacterium
TTGTGTTTAAAAATATTTGCTATTTGATCTTTGAAAGTAATAGAAATAACAAGTCATATAATTATACTTGATATTATAAAAATCAGTTTTTTGTTTATCATTTTATTCTTTTATTTAATAGTTTCTTCTTTATATTATTCTAATAAAAAAACTTGAAAAATTAATTAATTTTTCAAGTTTTTCTTGACTATTTGAATTTTGATTGGATTATTTTCTATAAATCAGGAATTTGTAACTGATATTCAAAGCATAATTATTTATTTAGTTTTAAATTTATTTTATTTATAAAGAAAATATAATTATTGTCAATAAAAATTTGACTTAAAAAAAAACTCTAAAATAAACTTAAGTTTAGATAAATATCTAGATAAAAATAAAAATGAAAGGGGGGGAGAAAATGGAAACAGAATTATATGGTTACGATGCTATTATAAGTCATTATGGTCTTGTAGAAAATAAACCAGAAATTGCAAAATTAGTTGAGGGTAATTTTATTACAATTCAATTTAGACTTGATATAGTCACAGGAGATTATACAATTTTACTTTTAGAAAAACCAACTAAAACAGGGTATTTTCTAAACGTTGAAGAAGGAACTCGTGATTTGGGGTGGTGGAAATATGAGAATTATTTTTATACTAAGCCAATAAGTCATGATTTGTTAACACAAGTAGTCATACCAGTTCTTCAAGAAATGAGAAAAATTGGCTTTGTATATGGCTGGACCGAGGAGTTCTGTAAAGAACTCGATAAAACAATAGCCCTCGCTTAATGCAAGGGCTATTCTTATTTTTTCAATCTCATTTCAAATTTTAATTCATCAATTTCTACATCTTTTTGTAAATCAAAATTTTCTAATTTTGAAACTATTTTAGATAAAGTTTCAGTTTCTATATATAAAGAAAATTTTTCAATTACTTGGCTTAAAACAGGTTCATTACTTATTATAGAGATTTCTATTCTATCATCTACATTATAATTAGCTTCTTTTCTAGCTTCTTGAATTTGTCTAACTATATCACGAGCAAATCATTCAAGTTTTAATTCTTCTGTAATAATTGGATCCATAGCAATTACCATACCAAATCAAGCTTCTATATCAAGAGAATCATCAGATTTTTCATATGCAATTTCATATTCATCCTTTAAAACTAAAAATTCTCAAACTTTTATATCTCAATTTTCCAATTCTTCAAAATTTCATGCTTTAGCTTGAATAATTATTTCTTGAACACTTTTTCAATATTTTGGTCCAAGAAGTTTTGCATTTGGTTTTGCAACTTTTTTTGCAATTTTTGATGAATCTTCTAGTATAATTACTTCTTTTACATTTAATTCTTCTTTTATTATATCTAGATAATAATCTTCTAAATTTTCTCAAATTGTTATGCTATTAAGAGGTTGTCTAACTCTTATTTTTCTATTTGCTCTAAATGCAAGTCATAAATTTACTATTTTTTGAGTTTCTTCCATTTCTTTATTTAGATTTTCTAAAATAAATCCAGGAATTCTAGAAGGGTAGTTTTCTAAATGAACTGATTCATTTCAAGTTAGATTTTTGTAGATATGTTCAGTTACAAAAGGTGTAAATGGAGCCATTATTTTTGTTAATTCTACTAAAATTTCGTAAAGTGTATTATATGCTTCTATTTTATCGGAATCATTTTCTGATTTCCAAAATCTTTTTCTTGATCTTCTTATATACCAATTTGTTAAGTTTTCCATAAAAGCTTGTATTGGTCTAGAAGCATCAGCTAATTTATAATCATTAAATCATTTTTTTACATCTTTAATAAGTTTATTTAGTTCTGAAACTATCCATTTATCAAGATTATTATTTCTTTCATAATTCGGTAATTTATATAATCTAGAATTTTTAGCTCAAGGAACACCATAAAAAGCTTCTTCTTCTGTTAAATTATTTATGTATTTATTTATAGGTCTAAATACTCATCCATGACTTACAAGCAATACATTTTTTCATTCATATTTTTCTTCTAAATTTTTGTATCAATTTATTACTCTTTCTTTGAATTTATCTAAAGGTTCTTCTTTGTTGTTTCTATAAACTTTTGTTAAATCATGATTATTTTTACAATTATATTTAATTTTTATTTCATCATGACTCATTCATTTGAATTCTCAATAAAGTTGTTCTCTAAAAGATTCATCTTCTATTATTTCTAAATCATAATTTATATAAGATTTTATAATTTGAGCAGTGTGTTTTGCTCTTATCATAGGAGAAACAATTATAACATCAAATTTGGTATTACTGTTTGCTATCAGATTTCCTAATTCATGAGCTTGTTTAATTCATGTTTGATTCAAATCTATATCATCATCTCATCAATTAACTATATGATTTTTATTGTTATCAGTTTGACCATGTCTTACATAATAAATATTTCATGATTTTGGTTTAAATCAATCTATATTTGCATAAGTTGTGAAAAAATAATAAGTATTCCATAAAGGAAGAATTACTTTTTTTACGACTTCTTCTACTCAAGCTTCACTAAATCTTAAATCTTGGGCTTCTACTACAGGAGAATTCATTAAATAAAATCTCATAGCATCAGCTCAATATTTTTGAAAAATTAAATCTGGATCTGGATAATTTTTCTTTGATTTACTCATTTTTTGTCCATCTTCAGCCAAAACTATTCAGTTTACAATAACATTTAAAAATGGAGTATTATCAAAAAGAGCAGTTCAAATAATAAGTAGTGTATAAAACCAACCTCTAGTTTGATCTAATCATTCAGCTATAAATTCAGCAGGAAATTTAAAATTTTCTCAATTTTCAAATGGATAGTGTTTACTTGCATAAGGCAAGATCGGAAGAGCACAC
>JAQVPN010000147.1 GCA_028702055.1 Candidatus Altimarinota bacterium
CAAGTACTATCTCTATAAACAGTTAAAAAACTTTCAATAGTATTTTTATATCTATCTAATACAGATTCTATATATTCCTCTCTGTCATAAATACTTTTAACTTGTCATTTACAATCAGGACAAACTATATCAAAATCTATAATTTCTTCTATTTTTTTAATAGTTTGAATTTTTATTTCTTTTGATAAATGTCAAAAAACATCCTCTTTTGAATATATTTTGTTGCAACATTCACATTTTATATATTCTCAAAGTCAGTCTTCCCTAGCCCACATATCTTGTTCTATTTCTACTATTTTTTCTAAATCTTTTTTAGATAAAGTTTTTGGATTAACTGATTCTATAATATTAGAATTTGATTGAATAATTGTCATAAATTTTTTAAATTAAAAATTAAATATAATATTTTCTAAATGAAAATTTTTCATTTGATAAAAGTATTTTTAATGATTCTTTTTTATAAAATTGAAATTTATCTGAAATATTTTGGAAAAGATTATTTATTTTAGAAAATTGAAAATAATTATTATTTCAAGAAATATACTGAATAATATATCAATATTTATCATTAATTAAGTCATTAAATCACATAGATTTTGTCATAGAAAAAAATTCACTATCATATCTGGTTTCCAAAATTACTGAAATATTTTCTTCCCCAATATTTTTTAAAATATTTTTTAAAATTTCTTTTCAATATCATTTTCATCTATATTCAGTTCAAACATAAATCTGATGTAATAATGCAACTTTTTCGTTTCTTACATCTTCAATTCAAAATAATTTTTGAGATAATTCCTTTAATAATTTATCTTTATCATAAGAATTTGGTCTTGTAGCAAATTCATAATTTATAATATTTTCTAAAGTATCTTTTGATAAAACTCAGAATCATTCTACTTTTTCTGGTTCATCTATAAGTAAAACTCGTGAAACTTCTCATTTTATGTATTCTTTTATAATTTCTAAAAATTCATTTTTTTCATAAATAAATTCTGTTTTAGAATCACAATCTAAACATTTAAAATTTTCTGAAATAGTATTATCAATTCTATTTCTATAATTTTTTAAATTTTCATAAATATCTTCTATTGCAAAAACAGCTTTACATTCAGGATTTGAACATATTTTATATTCATCAAAAGGTTTTTGTCACCAACATTCTATTTCTAAATCAACTAAACTTGATAAATATTTTTCTTCAATATCTGAAGCTTTTTTATAAGACAATATTTTCATAATTTTGGCTTTTATAAAATAAACTAAAGCCAATGTATTAAAAAAAAGTTACATTTTAGTAACTTTTTTTTAATTTCTTTTGAAAATTTAATGTTAATTTAAGATGCTATGAATATAATGTGAATATTATTATAATTTATAATTTTAAAAATATGCTTATTTCTATAATTGAAGATGAAAATCTATTGGCTACAAACATAGCTAAAAAATTAGAAAAAAATTCACATTCTGTAAATATTTTTAATAATATTTCTGATTTTAAAAATAGTAAAAATATAATTTTTGATCTATATATAATTGACATTTCCCTTCCTGATTGAAATTGATTTAATGTAATAAAATGGCTGAGAGAAGCAAAAAAAATAACTAATCCCATAATAATAACTTCTTGATATAATGATACAGATAAAAAAGTTTATTGATTAAATATTTGAGCTGATGATTATATAGCTAAACCTTTTTCTCCAGAAGAACTTATAGCAAGAATTAATGCCGTTGTAAGAAGAACAAAAAAAACTCCTGTTAATACTATTATAAAACATAATGATATAAAATATGATCTTAAAGAAAAAATGTTAACAAAAGGCAAAAATATCATAGATTTAAATAAAAAAGAAATCGAGATTTTAGAATTATTTTTGGAAAATAAATGAAAATTAATAAGTAAAACAAAAGTAATAAATTATATATGGTGAGATTATGAAAGTCGATATGTAACTGATAATACAATAAATGTAACAATCTCAAGATTAAGAAAAAAATTATGAACTTCATTTAATTTAGTTACTTTAGTATGAAAATGATATAAATTAGAAAAATAATATAAAAATAAAATATGAAAATAGCTTTAATAGAAGATGAAAAACTATTATCTACAAAAATAGCAAAAAAAATAATATTGAATTGATTTTTTGTTGATATATTTAATGATGCAAAATCTTTTATTTTAAATAACAAAGAATATAATCTTTATATAATAGATATTTGACTTCCAGATTGAAATTGATTAGATATAATTAAATTTTTAAGAGAAACAAAAAAAATAAATAAACCTATAATAATAATCTCTTGATATAATGATATAGAAAAAAAAGTTTATTGATTAAATATTTGAGCTGATGATTATCTTACAAAACCTTTCAATCCTGAAGAACTTATTGCTAGAATAAATGCATTACTGAGGAGAAATAAAAAAATTTCAAAAATAAAATATGATATTTTTCATAAAGATTTATCTTATAATTATCAAAATCGTAAAATTTTTAAAAATTGAATGGAAGTTGATTTACAAGTAAAAGAAAAACAAATCGTAAAATTTTTTATATCAAATAAATGAAAACTTGTAACAAAAAGTGATTTAATATCTGAAGTTTGGTGAGAACATGATAAGATGTTTATAAGTAATAATAATATAAATGTTACTTTACATAAAATAAGAAAAAAATTATGAGATTCTTTTGATTTAGAAACCCTTCATTCTGAATGATATATTTTAAGATAATTTTTATAAACTTATTTTCTTTAATTCCCTTCTAATCTCTTTATAATCAGGAGAAAAAGTTAAAACTAAATTCCAAAAATTTTTAGAGTGATTTTTTTCTTTTAGATGA
>JAQVPN010000148.1 GCA_028702055.1 Candidatus Altimarinota bacterium
CAGTGTATCCTGATTCTTCGGCTTTTTTAATAATTTCTTCAAAAAATGTTTTTACTTTTGGGTAGTTTTCAAAGAATTTTTCTATATATAATTTTGCATCTTTTTGACTTATGTTTAACATTTTCGAAAGTCAAAAAGGGCTTATTCAATAGATTACTCAGAAATTTACTGATTTTTCTATTCTTCTTTCATCTTTATTTATCTCATTTTTCCCAAAAATTAATTTTGCAGTATTATAGTGAATATCTATATTATTTTTGAAAGCATTTATTAGATTTTCATCTTGGCTCATAATTGCTAAAACTCTAATTTCTACTTGAGAATAATCAGCTGCAATTAATATATTGTCTTCAGATGATGGAATAAAAGCTCATCTGATTTCTCAGGCAATTCATACTGATGATGGAATATTTTGTAAGTTTGGATTAGTTGAAGAAAGTCTTCAAGTACTTGTTATAATTTGATTATAATTTGTATGAATTTTTCAAGTTTTCTCATTTATTAGAGGAATAAGTCATTCTATATAAGTTGATTGAAGTTTTTGAAAAGTCCTATGTTCAAGTAATAATTTTGCTATATTATTTTCTCTTGCAAGTTCTTCTAATACTTCAGCATCTACTGAAAATCAAGTTTTTGTTTTTTTACTAGAGGCTAGTCACATTTTTTCAAAAAGTATCTCTCAAACTTGTTTAGGAGATTTTATATTGAATTCACATCAAGCTTCTTCAAAAATATCTTTTTCAAGTTTTATAATCTCTTCTTTAAAAATAATTCACAAATCTTCAAGTATTTTTTTATCTATTTTTACTCAATTTAATTCTATTTCTTTTATTACTTCTAAAAGAGGTAATTCAATATTTTGTAAAACTTCATTTTCTATAACTTTTTCATCTTTTTGTTTTTTATAAAGAAGTGAAGTCATATAAACATCTTCTCCGGAATATTTTGCTCGAGTGTCCAAATCTATATCAGAAAAATTTATTTTTCCTTTATTTGTTATACTATCATAGCTTATCATTTCATATTGAAATAAGTTCTTCGCTAAATCATCAAGTCCAAGTCATTTTTTACCTGGATTTTTTATATATTCTCAAAGTATTGTATCGTATATTTTTGACATAAAATCAGATTGTTATTAAAAATATTCACTTAATTTATTTATTACTTCTTGTTCTATTTCATAAATATTTCCTGATTCTCTTATAAATCATCGAGCTTGTTTATGTCATCATCAACCAAGTGAAGAACAAAATAAAGATAAATCTATTCAATCAGCTTTACTTCTGAAAGTTGCTTTTATACTTCAATTCTCAAGTTCATAAATAAGAAAAACTACTTTTGATCATTCTACTGTAGATAAAAATTCATCAAGTAATCAAGTTATATCTTTATCCGAACTTCATGTTTCTATAAAAAAACTTTTAGGTACAATATTCCATACTATTTTATTTTCTTTTATAGATTTTAATCATTCAAGTACTTTTCACCAAAGTTTTATTTTAGAAAAAGCTTTTTTCTTAAAAAGATTTATTATTATATCTTGATGTCTAGCTCAAAGTTCTATTAATTCGCCAGATGTTTCAAAACTTTCAATTGAAGAATTTGTATTAAAAAAACTATTTGTATCAGTTATTATTCACATAAGCAGGCTCGTTGCCATATTAGCATCAACTAAATATTTATAATCAAAATATTTTATGATTCTATATGTTAGTTCACAAGTAGAAGATGCTTCAGAATCTATTAAATTTATATTTCAGATTCCTGGATTTGAAGGATGATGATCTATACAAACAGAAATTTTATTTAAAAAAATATTTTGATAATTTATATATTTATCTCAAAATTGTTCTATTCCAGCCACATCAAAAGAAATTATAAAATCAGGATTAAATTCATTTAAATCTAAATCGTTATCTATAATTCTTTCATCAGTTAAAAAGCGATAAACTTCAGGAATAGGATCATCGTTTGTAGCTTTTACATTTTTACCAAGTTTTTCTAATAATTTATAAAAAGCATAAAGACTACCATAAGCATCTCAATCCATTCTTCTATGATTCAAAAGAAGAATTTTATCTCCTTTATCAAGTAATTCTTTGAATTTATCTAAATCATTTTTTTCAAGTTTCATAAATTTTTTATTAAAAAATAATTATTTAATTTAAAATCATTTTATCTATATATTAATATTCAAATAATAATTAAAGAATACATAATCATCCATAAAACAGTATTTATTAAAAGAGGTTTTGTTTTTATTAATATCATATATAAAAGCATAGGAATTTGTAATATTAAATATAAACTATAAGTTGTCAAACTTAAACATGAAACATCTTTATTAAAATAAATTATAAAAATCTGAGGTAATGTCATAAATGGCATTAAAAAAGATATTACATATACTATCGCTTCTATTTTTTTCTTATTATTATCTATTATAGTATTCATTTATTATTTTTTAAGTGATACAACAGTTTCTATATGATGAGTATGTGGAAACATATCTTTTGCTTTTAGTTTTTCTATTTTATATTCAGAATTTGCAAGTATAAATTCTAAGTCTCTTGCTAAAGTTGCAGGATTACAACTTACATAAATAATTTGTTTAGCATCAAATTTCAATATATTTGGTAAAGCACTTGGATGCATTCAAGCACGAGGAGGATCTATAATTAATAAATCAGCTTTTTTTTCTCAATCTAATGTAAATTCTTTTAAAAAATCTTCTACTTTAGCATTAACAAAATTCATATTTGTTATATTATTTAAAATAGCATTTTTATCTCAGTCTTTTGAAGCATCAGTAACCATTTCTACACTATAAACTTCTTTC
>JAQVPN010000149.1 GCA_028702055.1 Candidatus Altimarinota bacterium
ATTACAAAAGATCTTCATTCAAGCATTGCTAATACTTTAGCTCGAGCAATAAGAGAAATACTAGCTCTAGGAGATAATGGATAGAAATATATTTTTCTATATTTTCTAAAGCCAGTTTTTTTGTATCTCTTGTTGAAAAAATTATATTTTTTACATAATCAAAAATTTTATCATCAACATATATATTTTTTACAATTTCTTGATAATGAATAAGTTCTTCTTTTGAAATAATTTTTGAAACTTCTAAAGCTTCTATAAAATTATTTTTCATAATTTGTATTTCTTCTACTTCGTTTGGATAATCAACAATAGTTTTCAATAAAAATCTATCAAGTTGAGCTTCTGGTAAACTATAAGTTCCCTCTTGTTCTATAGGATTTTGTGTCGCTAAAACTATAAATGGAGTTTCTAGTTTATATGTATCTTCTCAAATAGTTATTTGTCTTTCAGCCATAGCTTCAAGTAAAGCTGATTGCACTTTTGATGGAGCTCTATTTATCTCATCTGCAAGCAAAAAATTTGAAAAAATTGGTCAAAATTTTGTAGAAAAATTTCCTGAAGCTTGATTATAAATTTTTGCTCAAATTAAATCTGATGGTAATAAATCTGGTGTAAATTGAATTCTTTTAAATTTTAAATCTAATGTTTTACTCAAAGTATCGATAGTAAGAGTTTTTGCCAATCCTGGTGCTCATTCAAGCAAAATATGTCATCTAGCAAATAATGCTATAATCAAATCTCTTACAAGTAAATTTTGTCAAACAATTTTTTTAGAAATTTCTTTTCTTAAAATTTCCATTTTTTCATTAAATAATAATACATCATTATCTAAATTTATATTTTTTTCTTTTTCCATATATTTTTATAATTTTTATAAAATAAATTATTCTTCCAAAATTTTTATATTTTTTATTATCTCTTCCCTATTTCAAACTTTTTCTCTATTATATTTATTTATTATCAAATAAGAAAAAATTTGATCTAATATAATTAAATTTTCTTTTTGAAAATTATTATTAATAAGGAGATTAAGTATATCCTTATAAGTATAAGAAGATATATTTTTTTTATATTTTCTTTCTATATATTTCCTTATAAATTTATCTATTTTATCTTCAAAATTATCATCATTTACATCTAAAACAAGTGAAAATTTTTCTATTTTATCTGTTTTTTTAATTTCAAAATCTGAGGAAAATCTCTTAAAATTTAGAAATAATCAAAGTGTAAACAAAAATAAAAATACTATAATTCATATTAAAATAAAATTCAAATTTGATTTATTATTGTCAGGTTTAGTCTCATTGTAAATATTTTGATTTTGTAAATTTCACGATGATAAAACTTTTATATCAATTTTATTTGTTTGATATGTTCAAGTTCAGATTTTAATTATCGCTGGTCAAATAATAAAATTTCCTACATTTTTTGCCTTTAAGTCATAAATAATTGAACTTATAGATTTGGCATCATTATTTACAATTTCCACACTAGTTGAATTTGATTGTCAAACTACTGAAAAATTATCTATTCAAGATAAACTTAGATCTCAAAGATCTAAATTATTTTCTCAAATCTGTTTTATTATTATTTTTATTTGTAAATTTTGTGTTAAATCTATTTCTTTTTTATCTGTTTCCAAATTTACTTCTAACTTATTTCAAGCAAAAACAATTCAGAAAAAAGAAAAAAAGAAAAATAAAATCAAAATAATTTTTCTTTTCATATTTATTTTATTTATCATTAAAATTTAATTTTTTTATAAAAACAATTAAATTGTATTTTACAAATTTCAGCTTTTTTTTCAAGTTTAAAAAATTAATTTTTGATTAAATTATATTTTAAATTATTATGATTTTAACTTAATAATTTTTACACATGATAATAATACTTTTGTTAATTATTCTTGTTTTTTGATTTTTTTCTCTAGCTCCTTATGTGCCTACAAAATGAAAAGATTTAGAAAGAATAAATAATATTTTAAGAGAAGCTCCTTGGGAAAATTTTTATGAAATCTGATGCGGTGATTGAAAAGTTAGTTATTTTATAGCTAAAAACAATCCAGAAAAAACAGTAATTTGAATAGAGCTTTCACCTTTATTTTATATAATTTCCAAAATTAGGTATTTTTTAAATCCATTAAAAAATTTAAAAATTATTTATTGAAATGCTTTAAATAGTGATTTTTCAAAATATGATATTTTTTATGTTTTTTGATTAGAAGAAACATTAGAAAATAAACTTAAACCAAAGTTGGAAAAAGAAATGAAAAATTGAGCAAAAATTATTTCTTATGTTTTTGAAATAAAATCTTGGAAATGAAAGAAAACAGTTTATAAAGAAAATAAAGATGTGTTAAGTATTTTTGTATATGAAAAGTAAAATTTAATTTTGACAAAATACCAATATTTTTATATATATTATATGTATTTAATTTAATAAATAATAACAAAAATATGAAAGAAATAAGTGTAATTTGACATAAAATTCCTGATACTGATTGTACTTTATCAGCAATAGTATTTTCAGATTTTTTATGAAAAAAATGATATTTAGCAACTCCTTATATACAAGGAGAATTAAATAAAGAAACTGAATATTTACTTGAAACTTTAAATATTAAAAAACCTGAGATTAAAACTAGTTTTCCAGAATGAACTAGAATAGCATTGGTAGATCATAATGAAAAAACTCAAACAGTTGATAATATAGAAGAATTAGAAATAGATTGGGTTGTTGATCATCACAAAGTTGATTTTGCAACAAAATCTCCATTAAATATAAGAATGGAAGCAATTTGTTCTACATCTTCTATACT
>JAQVPN010000150.1 GCA_028702055.1 Candidatus Altimarinota bacterium
ATCTTCATAACTTACTGTTTGAGGGTATGATAATTCAAAAGATTGTATAGTATTTTTATTTTTTCATTTTTTTTCTTCATATTTTCAAGTACATATACTAATATTTCAATGTCATATGTTTTCTATTTTTATAGCTTTTCAATCTTTTCAGACCATATATTTTACTTCTCTTGCTTCATCTTTATTTTCAGTTTTTTCTATAAATTTATTGTCTTTAAATTCATATTTTACACTTAATTTTTCTCATTTTAAAAGTTCATCAAAAAATTTATCACTAGTTCAAACATAAGCTTGTCTCTTAGCTCATTTTTTTAAAAATAGATTAAAAAAATCATCTAATTCAAAAGATTCATTTTTTCAATTTTTATTTTTACTTGATAATGTTACATTTTTATTATCTATCGCAACAATAGAATAAACACCATAATCTTTATCTCAAGGTTTTCATACAACGAAACTACAAGATCATTTTTGATTCATATTATATCATTTTCAAGCTCATTCTGGATCTATTTCATCAATTTTATTCTGTAAATCAGCAGGATTAGTAATTTTTTTATCACTTACTATATTCTTTATTTCTTTAATTTCTTTTAATTTTTTTAATTCTTCTTCATCTAAAAATTCCAGATTAATTTTTATTGATTGATCTGTATTACTTACTGGAGATTTTAAAAGTTCATAAAAATCATCATATCAAACTCTTTTTTCTTCTCATTTTTCAAGAATTCAATAAAGACTAGCAAGATTTTCTAATTTTATAGATTTAGAATAAAGAGTAGTTCCACAATCAACTTGATTAATTTTTTGTACAAATCTATATTCTTTTCCAGTATTTATATCAGTTTTTGTAACAACTATATAATTGTCTTTTTGTAATTTATCTATAGAGCCTTGTAAATAAGATAGTTGAGGATCTTTTTTTACATAATCAATAAAAGAATCGTTTATATTTTCATTTTCTCAAACTGGATTCAGTTTATTTAATAAATCAATTTTTGATGTATATTCTTCTTTTGAAACATCAGATTTCATCTGATTTATTCATCTAAGTATATTTCAAAATATTTCATCTTTTTGATTTTTTACTTTTAAATCATTTTCGTTTAGATTTTCTTTAGGAATATTCTCAGATAAAATATTTGATAATTCAGTTAATATATTATTGTCAGAATTTATATAAATATAATCAGAATTAATTAATTTTAATCATTCTTCATCGCTTATTGATTTAGATATTAAATTTTCAGCTTTATATTTATTAAGATATTTTAATTTTTCCTCTTTTTCTTCCCCTTCTTTTATTATTCCTAATCTAACTAATTTTGATAAAGGAATTTTTCATATAAAATGATTAATAAGACTTTCCTTATCTTTTTTATCTAAAACTTCAAAAATAGAATCTAATTCATCATAAAAAATATCAGAATTTGAATCTATTTTATTCACAAAACTTATTATATTTTCAGCATTTTCTTTAGAAAGTGTTTCTATTTTTTCTATTCAAATTTCACTTAATTTTAATAATTCATATTTTGATTTAAGTTTAAATCAATTTTTTTTAAGAAATTTTTCTTGAAGATTTGTAAAATAAACTAAATCTTTTAGATTTTTGATTTTTTCTTTTTTTATAATTTCAGATAATTTAATTTTTTCTTCTTCAGATAAATTAAAATTTTTATTTATAGATTCTTCTAAATTAGAAACGATTTCATTTTTATGAATTTTATGTATTTCAAATTTTTCATTTAATCTTTCCTTGATTTTTATAATATTTTCATCTTCTTTAGGTAATTTTAAAAGAATTTCATTTTCATTTTTCAATAAAAAATTTTTATAATCACTATAAAGATTATTTGAGTCTTTTATAAAATCTTCATTTTCTATAAAGTTATCAATTGATTTATTAAAAGTATTAATATCAAAATATTGTTTATTTTGTTTGTTATTTTCTTCACTATCTTCTAGGTTTTCTTTTGCTACCATAAAATAAAATTTATTAAAATATTTTCTTTATTTTAACATAAAATATAGAAAAAAGCAAAAATTATTTTTCTAATTAATTTAAAAATTTTGAAATTTTATTTTTATGCTTATAATACACATTAAATTAATGAATAAATAAGAAAAAATGAAAATAGAAAATATAGAATTATATAAGTCAATTACAATAGAAACAAAGGAAATCTTTTTTGATGAAAAAAAAGAAATTCTTTTTTTAGGTAGATCAAATGCGGGAAAATCAAGCTTATTGAATATTTTATTTAACAAGAAAAATTTTGTAAAAACTAGTTCAAAACCTGGTTCAACAAGAACAGTAAATCTTTTTACGGTTAATAATAAATTTTATTTTACAGATTTACCAGGTTATTGATTTGCTAAATTGTGAATAATTGCTCGTGATAAAATTGATGCTTTGATTAGTTGGTATGTAGAGGAAAGAAAACCTAATATTAAAAAAGCTTTTATAATAATTGATTCTAAATTATGAGCTCAAAAACGAGATTTAGATATGTATTTATATTTAAAAAATTTAAATATTCCACTTGTTATAATAAACAATAAAGTTGATAAATTAAGTAAAAATGAAGCTTTAAAATCTATTGATTCAGCTTATCAAATATTTTTTTGAGAAAAAATATTAAATTTTTCTACAATAACAAAAGAATGATTTAAAGAATTTGAAGCTATAATTGATGAATCTTTTAAAAAATAATATTTTAATTTATAATTTCTTTATATTATGATAGATATAAGAACAAGAAATAATGCTTTATCTAGTTATTTACTTATTTGAAT
>JAQVPN010000151.1 GCA_028702055.1 Candidatus Altimarinota bacterium
CAAAAACGACATGAAATTATTATTTTTCAAGAGAATGGACTTTATCAAGTTGAGATACAATTAATGATTTTGCATGAAATGTGTGGGAATGGTTTTATGAAACACATAATGGAATAGTTGATTGAAATCGGAGAGATTATAACTATAATAATAATATTTCAGTTTTATGAAATATAGTAGATCCAGATACAAATATATCTATCCCTGGAATATGAACTTTATCAAGTGTTACAGCATGATTATGACAAATATATAATCTTTGAGCTATACCTTGAAGTAATTATGCTTCTGCTTTTGGTTGACATTGGGCTAATAATGCTTTTGCTGGTATTTTTACATCTAGTTTGTATACTAATTCTCCAACATCTTTTCGTACTGTCAATATTGGTTTTCGCTGTATTTCTCCAGCAAATTTTAAATAAAAAACTTTACTTTTTGTTACTTATAAATAAAATATTACTAATTTAGTAATATTTTATTTTGTTTTATGATTAATGTTAAGAATTTAAAAGTAAAAGTATGAGAAAAGGATATACTTAAGTGAATAAGTCTTAGTTTTGAACTTGGAAAAAATTATTTATTACTTTGAAAAAATTGAAGTGGTAAATCTAGCTTGGCTTCTACTATAGCAGGAAATCCTAAATATGAAGTTATTGATTGAAATATTGAATTGAATTGAAGAGATTTAATTTCTATGACTCCAGATCTAAGAAGTAAAGAATGAATTTTTTTATCTTTTCAAAATGTCCCTGAAATAAAGGGGATAAATTTGTGAGAATATTTAAGAATTATTTATAATATTCATTTAAAAAATTCTAATTCTGAAGCCAAAGAAATAACACCTTTTATATTTAAAAGATATATTAAACAATTTTTAGAAGAATTTAAGATAGATGAAAATTTTTTACAAAGAGATTTGAATGTATGATTTTCTTGATGAGAAAAAAGAAAAATAGAAATGCTTCAAGTTAAACTTATTTGACCAAAATATATAATACTTGATGAAATAGATTCTTGACTTGATGTAGATGCTTTCAAAATAGTAGCTGAGCTTTTATCTAAACTTGATAGTGAAAATAACACTTTTATAATAATTACTCATTATTTTAAAATAGTTGATTATTTTAAAATAGATAAAGTTTATTTACTTGAAGATGGAAAATTGAAAAAAGAATGATGAATAGAGATAGCGGAAGAGATAAAAGAAAAATGATTTTAAAAAAATAAAAACCCGACATAAAAGTCGGGTAATGCTAATAAAGTAATTATAAAAATTAATGTAATAATTACTATTTTAGTACATAAACTCATGTACAACCATGTTCCTACCATATTTTCTATAAATTCTTTTTCACACTCATACATATTTTTTCCTTTTATATTTAATGGATTTTTGATTCATAATGAACTAAATATGAAAATGTTAAACAAAGCAAGATAAAAATATATAGTGCTGTTGAAAAAATTCCATATTCAAGTGGATTTGTAAACCAAGTAGAATTGTTTTTTCCCATAAAAGATGCTGAAGCAGAAACAATAAAGAAAACAGTGTCTGCAATAATTAAACATACTGCTATTAGACTTAAATTATGTCTAAAATCTGAATCATCTAGTTTTATGCTAAATTTTAGAAAAAAATCATCAATGAATCTTAAAATTGATTCAAAAATGAAACCTATTAATCCAATTATTAAATAGTACAATATTTCCCATATTGACATTTCTTTTCTAAAATCAAACATTTTTTTTCCTTTCCTTTTGTTTTTATTTTAATTATTTTTAATTATTTTTAATTATATGTCAAATCAAAATAATATAAATTACTCTCTACATTCTACTATAGATGAAATTTGATATAAGAATATAGCAAGAGCATGAATAGATGAAGAATTAATTAAACAAATATCTCTTTCAAATAACGAACCAGAATGGATGCTTGAAACTAGATTAAAAGCTTTGAAATATTTTGAAGAAAAAGCTATACCAAATTATTGACCAGATTTATCAGACTTGGATTTACAAAGTATTTATTATTTTGCAAAACCTGAAGGAGCTGGAGACAATAAAACTTGGGAAGATGTCCCAGAAAATATAAAAAATACTTTTGATAAATTAGGTATTCCTGAAGCTGAAAAAGCTTATTTAGCTTGAGTTTGAGCACAATATGATTCAGAAACTGTTTATCATAGTTTAGAACAAGAATTGGTAGAGCAGGGAGTAATATTTGATGATATGAGTCATGCATTACAAAAATATCCAGAGATAATAAAAAAATATTTTTCAAAAGCTATTTCTATAAATGATCATAAATTTGCAAGTTTACATTATGCTGTTTGGTCTTGATGAACTTTTATGTATGTACCAAAAACTGTAAAAATAGAGAAACCTCTACAATCATATTTTAGAATGAATCTCAAATCTGGATGACAATTTGAACATACTATAATAATTTTAGAAGATGAACGAGAAGCTCATTATATAGAATGATGTTCAGCTCCTAAATATTGAACAAGTTCACTTCATGCTGGAGCTGTTGAAATATTTGTATGAAATTGAGCTAAAATGAGATATAGTTCAGTTGAAAATTGGAGTATAGATACATATAATTTGAATACTAAAAGACGAATTTTAGAAAAAGATGCTTTTATAGAGTGGGTTTGAGGAAATATGTGAAGTGGTGTAACTATGCTTTATCCATGTAGTGTTTTAAAATGAGATAATTCTAAAGCTAGTCATCTTTGAGTTGCAATGGCTCGAGAGTGACAAAATCAAGATGTGGGTTCAAAAGTTAT
>JAQVPN010000152.1 GCA_028702055.1 Candidatus Altimarinota bacterium
TCTAGAAACAATATAATAAATATTTAAAAATGTAATAATAAAAAACAAAGATATGTAAAAACATATTTTCATATATAAAATATTTGCTTTAAATAAAATAAAAAATATACTACAAATAAATGTAATAATAATTTACACATTATGAAATACGAAAATATTTTAAAGAAAATATGACTTTCTACAGAGGAAAGTAAAATATATATAGATTTACTTGAAAATTGAATTTCTAATATAGTGGAAATATCAAATAGAACTCATATAAACAGGCCTGCTCTATATAAAATAATTCCAACATTATTAGAAACAAATTTAATTTCACAAATAATAAAATGAAAAAGAAAAGTTTTCAAAGCTGAAAATCCAAAGAATTTATCTAAAATATTTGAAAATTTATCTAACACTTTCAATTTAATAATCCCTGAACTAGAAGAATTATATGATAGTAAAAAAGCAAAACCAAACATCAGATTCTTTGAATGACAAAAATGATTAAAATTTATATATGAAGATATATTAAATACATTAGAAAATTGAGATATATATTATAGATATAGTTCTAGACATATTTTTGATAGAAAATATTTTCCTACAGATTATAATAAAAAGATTGATGAAAAGTGAATTTATAGATATCTTATAACTAGTGAAAGTTTAGCTAAAACTAAGGAAGAAAAAGCAAAAAGAGAAATGGTTATAATACCAAAAGATTTTGATTTATTTGAAGATAATGTATCAAAAATAATTTACAAAAATAAGGTTGCTATAATTGATTATAATTCAATGACATGATTTATCATAGAAAATCAAATATTTTCTAAATTTGAGGAAAAATTATTTAAGCTACTTTTTAAATTGATGAAAAAGTAATTTTTACAAAATACCTACTATTTTCAATTCTTTATCAGTAAAACTATAAAGCATTGCAGGTCTATTTGTAGATTTATCTAATTTTCAAGTTTCTTTTAATATGTTTAATGATGAGATTTTTTTTCTAAAATTTCTTTTATCAAGTTTTCTTCACAAAATAGTTTCATAAACTCATTGCATCTGAGAAAGAGTAAATTCTGTAGATAAAATATTTTTTACTATATTTGTATATTCTAACTTCCAATCAAGTCTTTGTTTAGCATAAGTAATAATTTTTTTATGATCATATCAAATCTGAATTTCATCTATTTTCGAATAATCTAATATATGAATTTTTGTTAAATCAACATTTTTTAAAAATAATTCTGATGAAATAAGTGCATAATATGTAACAGAAATAACATGTCATCTTGGATCTCTATCTACCTCTCAAAAAGTATATAATTGTTCTTTATAAACTCATTTTATACCTGTTCTATTATATAAAATATTATCAAAATTTTGTTCTAAAGAGACTCAACTTCTTAATACTCAACCAGGAAGAATATATTTTCATTTTTCACTTCAATCTTCTGTTCTTTGATTCATTATAAGACAAAGTGTTCATTTATAAACAGTAAAAATAACTATATCCATAGCCAAAACTGGTATAGAAAGAGAAAAAATATTTTTAGTTAAATTTTCTTGTGACATAAAAAATGTATATAATAAACTAAATATTTAGTGTATTATATACATTTTTAGAAAAAGTAAATTTTAATTTTGTTTGAATCAAATATTTTATTAATTAAATCAAACAACTTTTTCCTTTTCTTTTATTTCAAATTCAGCTCTATTAATAGTTTTATCAAAACATTCATTAGATAATATAGTATTTTTAAAGATAGAATATTTAATTGCTTCTATAACCCAAATTTCAACAAATCAAGCTGCTTTTCAAATAGATTTATTATATAATTTTTCTAAATCTAAATTTTCTGGAATTGTTTTGTAAAATTTATTAATATATAAATCAAACAATTTCTTTATAGTTTCCTTATCTGGATTTACTATATTAGCTTTCACAGAAAATCTTCTTATAAATGGTGTAGAAAGTTTATCTAAATGATTAGTAGTAGCTAAAATTATTATTCAATCATTATCTGAATCTATTCAATCTAATTCTTGCAAAATAACTGATCTTGTTCAACTAACTGGATCAGATACTCAAGTTTGAACATTCATAATTCAATCAACTTCATCAATAAACAAAAATACCAAATATCATTGAGCTCTTGTTTTTCTAACTTCATTAAATATTTCCCTTACATTTTTTTCGCTATCTCATAATGGTGAAGCAAGTAATTTATCCATATTTAATTTAAAAGCTTTCTTTTTTGTTGATTCTGATAAACAAATTATATTATTACAAAGACTTGTTTTTCATCCTCATCAATTTCAAAAAAACAAAACTCATTTAGGATATCATAATCATAATTTTTTATAACTTTCTATATTACTTATATTATCAATAACTCAATCAACTAATTCTTCTAAGTCAGGTTTTAATAATAATTTTTTAGGTTTCAATTTAGTTAAATCTATTTCTCAAAGTAAATCTTTATTTTTATTAGAATCTCATCATAATTTAAGCATATTTTCAAAACTTTCATTTGTTATAAATAAGTCTTGATCACTAAATTTAACTAAAGAAGTTAGATCAATTATATCTTTTCTATAATAATCTACTCAAATTATATCTTTGAAAGGCTCATAAAGATTTTTCAAAAATTCTTCTAAAAAATCTGGTAAAGTACGAAGTACTTCATTAAAAAAATCATACGATTTTAATGAAGCTATTTTTGATTTTACAAAGATTTCTAAATTACATTTTTCTATTTCATCTTCAGCAAAATCATCTAATTCAT
>JAQVPN010000153.1 GCA_028702055.1 Candidatus Altimarinota bacterium
ACTGCGAACAATAGGATTTATGAGTTTTTCTTCTTATGTTTCAGATGCAAGAGATACAAACAGAGTAGTAACAATAAAATCAATTCAAAGCTGACTAGATATGTATTCTACTTTGAAATCAAGCCTACCTACTCCAGATAATGCACTTACTTTAAGCTGATGAACAGGAGTATATATAAAACAATGAACTATTTGAAAATCAGTATCATCAACAATCAAATTAACAAATGAAGTAAAAGACCCAAAAACAAATAAAGAGTATGTATATTCAATTTCATGAAACTGAAATTATTATCAAATATGAGCAGATTTAGAAAATGCTATTTCATATAATGATTTTACAAATCAAGCTTATGCAGAACAAACAAAAGCATATGTGAAATGAAATTATGCATTTGATCCAAGTTTACCAAGTTTGATAACAATAACATGAAGTGTAAATACAAATAGTTGAATATTTGATCCAAATGTATGTTTTGTAATAGATTGATGAACTAACTTAGTAACGAGCAGTTCATGAACTTGTACATCAAAATACAAAATGAATTTAAAAGATTTTGATTCTAGTTTAGTTTGATACTGGGATATGGAAAGTTTAACTTGAACTAAATTAAAAGATTTATCTTGAAATTGAAATAATTGAACTTTTTCGTGAAATACAGTAAATATGAATTATTTAAATAGTTTAACTTGATGAACAATTTGAAAAGCTCTTAGATTTAATTGAAATACTGATTATATAGAAATACCTGATTCTCAAAGTTTAAAATTAAGTAAAACAGCTACTTTTATTTCTAATGTAAAAATTTTATGAAATTCATTAACTCCATGATGTGAAAGTACTTACTGAACAATATTAGCAAAGAGATTATGGCGAACAAATATAACTGATTATATGTTTTATATATACCCAGATCAAAAATATTTTTTTACTTATAATAATGAAAATAATACTATTTGGTATCCGCGATATAAAATTAATTATATATCAGAATTATGAAAATATATAACATACACAACAACTTATAATAATTGAATAGTTAAAAATTATATGAATTGAATATTTGTTACTTCAAGTATAGTTGATTATTGAAAGTCTGATATATGAACTTTACCAAATTCAAATTGAACAATGCTTATATGATCAAAATTATGAAATTGTGTAATGAATTGAATAATAGATGACATAAAAATCTATAATCGTGCTTTGTCAGATTCAGAAATTGCTCAGCAGGCAAAAATTGCAGGATTTTAGTTATATCTTTTTATTTTATTAAATATTATTATTTATAATGCATAAAAAAGTCCCTCGCTTTTTAAAAGTGAGGGATTTTTGGAAAATACTTCGGCTCAGAAAATTAGTTTTTGCTAAAGTCTGGATGATGAAGAAGCTCGTGAACCATAATAGATCCTTTACCGTTTTTTATTAGCCAAATCTTTTGGCAACTTGGTCTTACATGCATCAGTCGAAAGTATCGTTCTTAGCATGTTTTAAAAAAGAAGGCATCGCTGCATCAGAAAGCTGCACCGGCAATTTTTGTTTTGAAGTCTAAAATAATAGTCGCAGAAACGGCGAAAATAGATTTTTGGCTTGGGTCATGCATCGTACTCTCCTAAGGTTTATTTCAAAAATTCCATTAGCAAAAGCTAAGAAACTTAAGATAAATATCTTATAATGATTTATTTTTATTTGTCAAAACTTTTTTATAAAAAAATAATATTATTTCTTTAATTTATAAAATATATTATAATAAATTTTAGATTTATTATTAAAGTTTTAAATTATGGGGCTTGATATTGATACTAATTTACTTTATGCTCGAATGATTTTTTGAGCATTTTGACTTTGATATTTTACTTATTGAAAAAAAAATAATAAAGTTGTAGCTTTATTATCAGGAATAATTTTAATGGCTTATCCATATTTTGTAACAAATATATATTATGTTATAGCTATTTGAATATTTTTTGTTATCTTACCATTTATAATAAGAGCATAAAATGCAGTATATAATCACTTATTCTAAAGCAAGACATTGATATGTTAGGCTTATGTCTGATATGACTCTTAAATTAACAATTCCTCATAAAAAAGCAGGAGATAAAAATTTTGAAAAAATTTTGATAGAAAAATGATTAGAGTTAATAGAAAAATATAAAAAAAGAAATATTGTTAAATTTGAAACTATAACTAAAGATTATGTTATAGTTTTTTGAGAAAAAATTAATTTTTCCAAAATAAATTGAGATATAAATAAATATTTGAAAGAAATATTTATTATTGAAAGTACTAAATATTTAGATAAATATTCATCTTTTTTAGGAATAAATTACAATAAATTAAGTGTGAGAAAATTGAAATCTAAATGGGGATCTTGTAGTCATACTAATAATATTTCTTTGAATTTAAATCTGATTCATTTAGATAAAAAATTTTTAGAATATGTTGTAGTTCATGAAATTTGTCATCTAAAAGAAAAAAATCACTCTAAAAATTTTTGGAATTTAGTTTTTACTTTTTATCCTGATTATAAGGAAATTAGAAAAGAATTAAAGAAAATAAGTTTATAAAAATTATTTTAAAATATATCATTCAGCATGAAGGGTTTCTAAATCAAAAGAATCACCTAATTTTTTTCTTAATCTTGAGATTGTTACATTTATTGTATTATCAGTTACATATCGACTTTCATAATCTCACCATATATAATTTATTACTTTTGTTTTACTTA
>JAQVPN010000154.1 GCA_028702055.1 Candidatus Altimarinota bacterium
ACATAAGCGAAGATTTGATAAAAGAACAAGAAATTCTTCTTGGTAAAGCTTTAGAAAATATAGAACAAGCTATATCAAAAGCTAAAAGAACTTGAATACAAAAATGAGTTACTGAAGCTATGGGAAATTTAAAAAGAACACTTTAAAAAATAAAAATATTTATTAAAAACAAAAACAAATATGAGTAATAATAATTCTAGAGAACTTGATTCTCATTTAGATTCATTTATTCCTGAATCACTAGAAACAAAATTAGCTTCATTAAAAGCTTTAAGTATAGATCCAACTGCATTTTCATATTTTCATGAAAGAATTGAAAATATTTTATGAAAAAATCCTGGAAGTGAAGGTTTTATAGAAACTGAAGTATGAAAACTTTCTTTAGCATTTGAAAATATGAATTATAGTAGAAAATTTAAAAGTATTTTATTAGAATCTGCAAATAATCCTGATTTTAACCCTGGTTTTAATCCAGATGAAAATTACATAGCTTAGTAAGAAAAACAAAAAAATCTCGCAAATGCGAGATTTTTTTAATTACAAGGTTCAGAAATTTTATTGACTAATTCAAGCTCTTCTTTTGTTAAAGTTGAAAATTCTCAAGTAGGAATAATATCTGTTTCGTCAGAAATATATATAATACTTGTTTTATTATCATCTCATGTAAATTTCAAACAGTTTTTAGTTTTTATTCATAAGTTAAGCATTATATCCATAGTTGTAGGAATTAGCTTATTTCAAACTAATTGATAAACTTCTCATTTAGTATTATCTATTTTATTTGCTACCGCAGGACTTAATAATAAAGAAGATCATAAAGCTATTGCTTGGAAAGAATTTTTGATATTCATATTTTTATAATTATAAATTATTTTTTTTAATAAATTAATCTATAATAATAATTTCTTATTTGTCAAATATTTATTTTGAAATATAATTTTTATTTTTTATAAAAATTTGAATTTTAGAGCTTTATTAATATAATTCTCCGGAATTTTAATAGATAATTTAATTTTTATGTTAAGAACAAATACTTGTAATGATTTAAATTCATCTTCTGTATGACAAGAAGTTATTCTTTCGGGTTGGGTTTCTAATAGAAGAGATCACGGATGAATTATATTTATAGATTTAAGAGATAGATATGGACTTACTCAAGTAGTTTTTGATCCAAATGATAATAAAGAAGCTTGGGAAATTGCAAACAATTTTAGAAGTGAATTTGTTATTCAAGTAACTGGTAAAGTTAGACCAAGACCAGAATGACAAGCTAATCCAAATATGTCTACTTGAGAAATTGAAGTAATAATTTCTAAAGCTACAATTCTTTCTAAATCAAAAACTCCTCCTTTTGAACTTGATGGACACGGAGATCTTGCAAATGAAGAAATTAGATACAAACATAGATACATAGATTTAAGAAGAAGAAAAGCACTAGACAATGTTATGTTTAGATCTAAATTTTTAAATCATACTAGAAATTGGTTTACTCAAAGAGATTTTTTAGATGTACAAACTCCTATTTTTACAGTTTCATCTCCAGAATGAGCAAGAGATTTTCTTATTCCTTCTAGATTACATCCAGGTAAATTTTATGCTTTACCACAAGCTCCTCAACAATATAAACAACTTTTAATGGTTGGTTGAATTGATAAATATTTCCAAATTGCTCCATGTTTCAGAGATGAAGATCCAAGAGCTGATAGACATGCTTGTGAATTTTATCAAATAGACTGTGAAATGAGTTTTGTAGAACAATCTGACATTTTTGCTGTTGTTGAAGCTTATATTTTTGATACAGTAAAAGCTTTATCAAACAAAACTATAAAATTTGGTAAATTTATGTCTATGACTTATGCTGAAGCTATGGAAACATATGGTTCAGATAAACCAGATTTAAGATATGAAATGAAACTTGTAGATGTTGCTGATATTTTTGCTAAATCAACTAATGAAATATTTTCTTCTATAGCAACAGACCCTGTAAATAACAGAATTAAAGCAATAAAAGTAGTAAATTGAGATAATGTTTTCTCAAAAACTCAAATGAAAAATTTTGAAGATTTTGTAAAAAAATATGGAGCCAAAGGTCTTGGATATTTCCAAATGAAAGAAGACGGTTTAAAATGACCACTTAACAAATTTTTTACTGAAGCAGATTTACAAGAAATAGTTGATAGAGTTGAATTAAAAGAGTGAGATGTTGTTTTCTTTGGTGCTTGAGAAAAAGATACAGTTTTATCTTATATGGGTAAATTTAGAATTCATTTAGCTGATTTACTAGGACTTAAAAATAAAGATGAACTTGCTTTTTCTTGGATTACAGATTTTCCAATGTTTGAAATAAGTGATATAACTTGAAAAGTAGATTTTGGACACAATCCATTTTCTATGCCAAAAGGGTGAATAAAAGCTTTTGAAAAAGAAAACTTACTTGAAGTAGAATCTGTTCAATATGATCTTGCTTGTAACTGATATGAAATTCTTTCTGGTTCTATAAGAAATCATGATGTAGAAGCTTTAGTTAAAGCATTTGAAAAAGTTGGTAGAAACGAAGAAGAAGTTAAAGATAAATTCTGAGCTATGTATGAAGCTTTCCAATATTGAGTTCCTCCTCATGGATGATTTGCAATTGGTATGGATAGATTTATGATGATTTTAAAAGATGAAGACAATATCAGAGAAGTTTATGCTTTTCCAAAATCATGAAAAGCTCAAGATA
>JAQVPN010000155.1 GCA_028702055.1 Candidatus Altimarinota bacterium
AAAAGTTCTTTAAAATCAGTAAAATCGAACTCAGTTCAAATATATGGATTTGATAATTTTTTTAGTTCAATTTCTATTTGTCTAAAAAATTTAACTAAACATTTAAAAATGTTTTTATTATCTAAATCATCTATTTTTGAATCTTTTGGAATAACTATATTTAATTCAAAATTTCATAAAAACTCTTCTTTCAATAAATCATCAATTGAGTTTATATCTAATTCATTTTTTAAAATCTCAAATCTATAAAAAGAATTATAATTTTTAGATAAAAAATTAATAGATTTTTTAATAATATGTTTTGAAAAAATTTTTTCATCAGATAATTTTATTTTTTCAGTTCTATTATCTGTAATTTCAGTTTCTCATCTTATAATATCATTTTCATCATCAGAAAAATCAATAGTTTCTTCCTTTAAATGTAAATTACTAACTTTATAAGAAAAATTAAAATTATTTTTTAAATCTTCCAAATCTTTTTTTCTTCTTTCTGGATTATTTGCTTTTTTATTTATTAAAAGCTTAAAATTATTAAAAAATGTAGTGTCTTTAAATTTGTCTTTTAATTTAAATTTTTTAACTATTTTTCCATCATCAACTAAATCATGTTTTCTAAGTTCTGATTTAAGTTCATTTATATAATTATTTTCATCAATACTATGATAATATAATTCTTCTAAAACTCTTAATTCATGATTTAAGTCATTATCAAATTTTCTTTTATTTTTTAATTTATCTTGAAAATTGAATGGAAAATATCTAACTCATCTTCAAATAAGTTGAACTTCTGAAACTGTTCAAGGTCAAGCTTTTTTATCAACAACAGTTCTTCAATCATGAAGTCTAACTATATCAAAAAGATTTAAAACATCCCATCATTCAGTTAATCTATAAACTGTAAATATAGCTTTTATTTTATTGTTTTTATCTTCTAGATTATTTAATTCTTGATCTTGTTCTTGTGTGGTTTTCTCTTCTCATTTTCTTCATTTTGCACTTTTGTCCTTTGAATTTGTTATTCTACAATTTTCTTTTTTATATTCATGTTTTATATGAGAAATTAATGAAGAATAATTTATTTTTTCATCTTTTAAATAATTTTGATTTAAATATTTTACAATTTGATTTAATCTACTTCATCATTTTTCATAAGAAGCTTCTCATTCTCTAACTTTTTGAGAAAAATTATTTAAATATTCAAAATCAGTTGCAGACAAATTTTCTATAATATCTAAAAATTCTTCAAAGTCTTTCTCTGAATCATCAATTTTTGCACTTCTAAAAAGTATAACTCATTTAAAATTTGTTATATTATATTTTATAGCAATTTCTTTTCTATACCAATCAAAAAGCAAAGCTGTTAAAATCCTTTCTTTTTTATCAAAACTTGCTGATAATAAATTAATTTCTTTTGTATATCAAGCAAGTAAAAAATCTTTTAAATCAAATCTATAAATAACTTTATCTTTATATTTTTCTTCAACTTCTTTTCCATTAGGTAAAGTTGCAGTAAATTCAAGTAATACATTTTTATTATCACTAAATTTATTCTCTTTTTTAAGTATTTTATTAATAATTGTATTTTCCCAAGATTTTTCTATCACTTCAGTTTTTGCTCAAGTTTTTATTTCTTCTGTAAAATCAGAATCAAGACTTGTTTGAATTTCATTTTTTCAAGCTTTAGTGTCAGCATTTAAGTGATGAGCTTCATCTCAAAGCATAATGATATTTCTTTTTTGCAAATATTCTAGATAAATTTTATTTTCTCAAACTTTATAAATATCATTATGTAATTGTTGAATAGAAATAAATTTAATTTCAATATTTTCAGTATTATCTGAAAAAGTTTCAACCTTTTTTATTTCTACAGAATTTTCATCAATAATAATTTTTTGATTAAATAAATATTTATTATGATTTTTATCAATAAAATTATTCTCAGTTTTATCAACAATATTATTTTGATTTACAAAAAAAATAAAATTTCTATATCATTTTTTATAATAATATAAAATTAAACTTGCCATAATAAGAGTCTTTCAAGTTCAAGTTGCCATATTAAAAAGCAGATGGTTATATGAATTATTTTTTCCAAATTCATATTCTGGGTTATCAAAAGCTATGAAATTTTGAATAGCATTTATTTGCCAGTCAAAAAGTTTAAACTTTAAATTATCTGTAATATATTCTGGTATCTGAATTTTTTGAATAGTTTTTTTTCAAATTTCAGATTGCAGTTCTTCATAAAGCCAATTAGACATAATTTTTATAATTTACTATTTATTAGATTTTTTCTTTATTTTTATAAGTTTTAAGTCAACTTCTGATACTTCATATCATCAAAAAAAGTTTTTTATTTTTGTGAAAAATCATTCTTTTTTTAATTCTAAACTTCCTACATTTTTTAAATAAACTTTAACTCAATTATTTTCTAAAAAATATCAATCAAAAGCAAGATATTTATTTAAATCTTCAATTAATATTTTTAACTCATTTTCTTTTTCAATCCAACGATTTGGATTATAATATTCTTCAATAACTAAAGAAATTTTTCAAGCTTCATTTAATTCATTAAGTTTATTTAAAGCATAAGCCCAACGACTTGGAAATCAAGGTCAATATTCTTCATTAAATCAAAAATTATTGAAAAACC
>JAQVPN010000156.1 GCA_028702055.1 Candidatus Altimarinota bacterium
TAACTATTTTTTCAAATGCTTCTTGAATAGTTTTACTATCAATTTCATGTTTATCGTGTCTTGCTGTAAGTATTGCTGCTTCATTTATAAGATTTCATAAATCAGCTCAAGAGAATCAAACAGTTGAAGATGCAACAGATCTTAAATCTACATCATTAGTTAATTTTTTATTTCTAGTATGAACTTCAAGTATTTTTACTCTGTCTTCTAAATTTGGTAAATTAATTGTAACCTTTCTATCAAATCTTCATGGTCTAGTTAAAGCTTTATCAAGTACATCAGCTCTATTTGTAGCAGCCATTACTATAACACTTGTTTCATTATCAAAACCATCCATTTCAGTTAAGATTTGATTTAGAGTTTGTTCTCTTTCATCATGTCCACCTCACATTCATGGAGATCTTTTCTTACCAATAGCATCAATTTCATCTATAAATATTATTGCTGGAGCAATTTTTTTAGCTTGTTCAAATAAATCTCTTACACGAGAAGCTCAAACTCATACAAACATTTCTACAAATTCTGAACCAGAAATAGATAAAAATGGTACATCACTTTCCCCTGCTACAGCTCTAGCTATAAGTGTTTTACCTGTACCTGGAGGACCAACAAGAAGTATTCATTTTGGAATTTTTGCACCCATATCTTTATATTTTTTTGGATGTTTCAAGAAATCTACAACTTCTTTTAATTCTTCTTTTTCTTCTTCAGCTCAAGCAACATCAGCAAACATTACTTTATCTTTATCTTTATCATAAACTCTTGCTCTAGATTTACCAAAACTTATGGCATTATTAGCCATTCATCACATTCTTCATATAAGCAAAATTGCTACAACGAAAAATAATATAAATCAGATAATTGTTGGTAACATTTCTGACCAAAATTTTGATGAAGTTTGATCTTTTACTTCCAATTTAGTTTTTACTTTTGGATTATTTAATCATAAATCTTTTAGTGAATCATTTTCTGGAAGAACAATTATATCTCTTTTTTGTTTTTCTATTCAAGCTTCAACAATAGTTTGTCCAGATAAACTAGCATAAGCTTTATTTCAATCAATCAGAACTTCTGAATAAGTTCAAGATGAATATTTTGAAGTAAACGAATTTAAGTCTATATTTGTATCTATAAATTTAGATTTTTCTAATATTAAAGGTAAAATTAAAGCTAATATAAGAGATATAATAACTAAATATCAAAACACTTTATAATTATTTTGTTTTGGAGCATTTGGATTTATTTTTTTATCTTCTCATACATTTTTTTTCATTTTTAATGGATTTTGTATTTTCTTTTTCATTTTCAAATATATATAAGTTTAACTAATTAAAACTAAAAATTATAAATTATAATTTTAGTTGATAAATAATAACAACAAAATCATTTTTTGCAAAAAAAAAGATGATGTTTTTTTAAAGCATCATCTTAAGTTCTTCTTTTTCTTCAATTGTTAAATAAGCAACGAATCTTAAAAAATTTTCTTTTTCTTCTTTTTTTAATTCACTTGAATTTGAAATTCTATCTCTCAAATCTGGTTCAATAATAATTTTACTTTTTTTCATTTTTTTATATATTTAATATTAATTTATTAGTTTTTATTTGTTTTTTAATTTAGGATGAAAATATTCTTCCTAACTTCTTAAAAAGAATTTTAACATAAAAAATATTATTTGTAAAATATTTTAACAAAATGTCAATAATACTTTGAATAGATCCTTGAACAACAACAACTTGATTTGCTATAATAGAAAAAAGTAAAGAATTAAAAATAATTGATTATTGAGTTATAGAAACTACTCCTAAAGATAATATTTGAAATAAATTACTTGAAATATGAACTGATATATGATGATTATTTAAAAAATATAAACCTGATTTAATCTGTATAGAAAAACTTTTTTTTACTACAAATATAAAAACAGGTATAGATGTGAGTCATGCTAGATGAGTAATTGTTTATGAAATAATGAAAAAATGAATTAATTATTTAGAATTTACTCCACTTGAAGTTAAACGAGCAATAACTTGATATTGAAAAGCTTCAAAAAAACAAGTTCAAAATGCAATAAAAATATTATTAAAATTAAATGAAATTCCAAAACCTGATGATGCCCGAGATGCTTTATGTTTAGCATATATTTGAAGTATGAATATAAAATAATTAAAAAATTTGAAAAATAAAAAATTATATATTAGAATTCTATAGCTTTAAAAAAGCTATTTTATTTTACTAATTTTTAAAAAATGAAAAAAGAAACAAATACAAATTATGCTTCTTATACATATTCTAATAAAACTATTTATTCTTTCTGAATAAAAAGAAAATAATTTTTAACTTTCGAAAAATGACTAATTCTCTAACTTCAACTTGATATAAGAGAATTCAAGAAATTATTCCAGTTGAAAATAATACATTTAAACCTAAATCTCCTTTGGTAAGTAAAATAATAGAAGAGGAAAATATGAAAATCATAAATAATATTCCTTATGATTGAGTAAAAGGAATAATTATAGATTTTACTACATAAAATGTTGATTTAAAATATTTTTATATATAATTGCTAAGTCTTTGAATTTAGCAATTATTTTTTTATAAGGAGTTAGCTTAACTAGAAGAGTGATCGGTTTCCGAAGCCGGTAGACATTGGTGCAATTCCAATACTCCTTGCCAA
>JAQVPN010000020.1 GCA_028702055.1 Candidatus Altimarinota bacterium
TTTTCACCAGATTCTATTTTTAAATCAACATCTTCATTTATTAAAGACTTAGATATACTATGGAAATAAGATATAAAAATAAATAAAACAAATAAGAAAAATATACTTAATATTATATTTAATTCGTTTTTGTTAACATTTTTTCTTTTGAAATTCATTTTGTTTGTTTAATTATTAATAGTAAGTTATGTTATTAGATAATCTATATTCATAAATTCAATTACCTAAATTCCATTTCATAAGATAAATTCAATTTGTTTCGTATGAGTAAAGAGAATTCATAATTCTATCTAAATTTGAATCAGTTACTCTATAATACAAAATATTTTTAATATATTTTGTATTTCAATTATCATCATAGAAACTATAATTTGAATTTACTTCAACATATTTTAAAAATTTTTTAGCTTTATTTATAGTTATATTTTCAGAATATGAAAATCATAATTTTATTTTGTTTATATATGGTTTAAGTAATAAATAATCACTAGATAAATATTTCTTACTTATTTCAAAAAAATTCTTAGCAACTAAATTTTCTCTTTCTTGTAAACTTAAATTTAAAATATTAGATGGAATATCGGATTTTAATTTTGCATTAAATCTATCAATATAAATTACATCATAAGGTAATTTAAAATATTTATAATCACTTAATGTTTTTATTTTATTACTTCAAATAGGATCTTCAAAAGTAGGATCATAATAATAATTTCATATTTTAAGCCAAGCATGTCATACATTTGGAAATAAATCACTATTAATAACAAATCATCTTTTTATATCTACATTTTCAATTCAAGCAAACATTAACAAGTAAAACATTTCTTTTACATATCAATCACAAACTCAAACTTTATTTTTATAAGTATAAATTCATGAAAATACTGAATTATCTATAAGATCTCAAGTTATACTTCAAGTATAATATGAAGTCCTATCTATTAAATATTTATAAATATTTTGTATTTTATAATCATTATCATCATCTTTTATTTTTTCTGCATATGATTTCATAGAACTCAAATTTATAAGAATATCTGATTCTTTTATATCTGATTTTTGCACATCATCATAAACTGTTTGTAAAAATTTAATTTTATTTGTTATATTTGAAATAAAAGATTTATTGAATAATTTAATTTTCTTAAAATCTTTTATTATATAATATTTATCCTTATTTTTTAATATAATTATATTATCTTTTGTATATCAAAATCTTTCAAAATCACTCATAAAAAAACCTTCAGTATCTTCAAAATAAAAATATTTTGAATATTTGTAGGCATAATATATATTATTTTCTAATTTTACTGGTAAATCATAGTTTAATACTGTAAAATAAGAAGATGAATCTTTGTAATATATTTTATTTTCCGGAGAAATATTGTATGTAAAACAATAATTACCTTCATAATTTTTTAAAATATATCAAGTATCTTTAAATGCTGAATAATTTCTAGAAGTTATAAAAGTACAATTATAACTAGAAATTTTTTTTTCTAATCAATCTTCTCGTTTAAATTCTCAATATTGATTTAATTCATAAAAATGAGAATTAGTATTATTAATTATATTATTTATATATGTTGGAGTTTCAGCAAAACTAGTATTTATATAAATAAAACTTAATAAAAAAAATACCGATAATATATATTTCTTCATAAATATTTAATTAATTTTATATATATAATTTTATTATTTTAAAATCTTTAAAGCATTCAAGGGCTTTTTAAAAGCCCTTGAAATTATTATAAAGTAGAAAAATAAATTTTTATAAATTTTTAGCTTCTTCTAATTGATTATCTATTCATTGTTTTTTCTTTTCTTCATCAAGTTTAACTTCTTTATCAGGTTTTATTCAAGTTCAATTTATTCAAATTTCTGTTTTCCCTGTAAACCAATGAGCTATAGTATATTTTAGACTAGATCAATCATAATAAGTTTTTATAGTTTGAACTGATCATTTTCCATAAGATTTTTCTCAAACTAAAGTTATAGCAGGGAAATAATCTTTTAAAGTTCAAGCCATTATTTCTGAAGCTGATGCAGATCATTCATTTATTAAAATAACTATTTTTAATTTAGAAAAATCATAAGTAGTATATCATTTTGATTTATAATTTTCAGTATAATTTGGATATTTTACAACTGCTACATTTTCTCAAGCAGGAACAAAATAACTTAATATTTCAGAAACAGCATCTAAATATCAACCTGGATTATTTCTTAAATCTATTATAAGTTTTTGAGTATTAGTTTGTTTTTTTAAATCTTCTAAAGTAGTTTTAAAATCAGAAACAACATTATCTCAGAATATTCTCATATTCATATAATAAGTTGTATTAGATAAAGATTTTCATTCAACATCCTTTAATGTTATTTTTGATCTAGTTACTTCAATAACTAAACTTTCTGTTCATCTTTTTATTCCTAATTTAACTTTTGTTCAAGCAATTCATTTTATTTTTGAAACTGCTTCATCTAATGTAGTATCTTTCGTTAATGTAAAATCATCTATTTTTTCTACTATATCATTAGCTTTTAATCCACTTATTTCTGCTGGAGAACCAGAAATAGGTGCAATTATTTTTAATATTCATGGTTGACTCATTTCAATATATGCTCAAATTCATTCATATTGACCAGCTAAACTATCAGAAAATTCTTTTTTTTCTACTGGAGGAAAATATGTTGTAAATTTATCATCTGTACCATCAGCTAATCATTCTATAGCTTTATACATCATATTTGTTGTAGATATAGTATCTTTATTATAATGGCTAGTTGTTAGAGTATTGTAAACATCATCAAAAATTGCAGCTTGAGAAAGTTCTTGTTCAGAAGATCAAGTTCAATCACTTACTGTATTATCTTCTTGTTCTTTTATTAATTCTTTTACTACAAGTAAATCAAGTAATGTTGCATTAGTATTCTTTAATTTATTTATTTCAGTATCATCTATAATTGGTTCATATAAAACTTTTTCTCGTAAAAAATATAAATTATATTCACTTATATTTTTCTTAGGATTTATTTTTGTAATTTTATTTTCTATAATATCTATATAAACTAATTTTTGTAGACTTTCATATAAATTTGTAGATTTTTTTACATCTTTAAAATTAAGATTTATATATTTATAACTTTTAGGTAAACTTGTAAGATAATTATCTGAAAAGAAATTAAAAGCATCTTCAACTTTAATAGTAGAATCAGTTTTTGTTTTGTCTATTTTAGTATTTATAGAAGTTTTTATATCATCAATTTGTGTAGCATTAACTAAACTTGTTAAAGAAAAACTAAGTATAATTAATAGAATTATGTATTTTATTTGTTTCATTTTTATTATTTGTTTATTAATTAAAATTATGGGTAATTTATTTCATGATAACTTCTAGTCATCAAAATGGATATAATGTACCGAAAAATATGCAAGCTAATCAAATTAATACTATTATGAAATAAGTTCAACCACTTCATAAATATTGTTCAGCCCAGACAAAATTTCCAGTCCATCATTTTACTTCTTTTCTATATTTTATAATATAGTATCAAATTGCTATAAGTATAATTGCATATATGATTTTTAGTAAAAACATATTTTATTTGTATTTTAAAAAATTATTTATTTTGCATTTCTCTTATTCTTTTTATTAATTCTTGTTTATCAGAAATAACATCTAGATTTTCATTTGCTGAATCACTAGCTCAAGATAAAGCATTAGAAGTAACAGATTTCATAGTTTCTTGTGCTAAAGGAGCAATTATTTCACTTACTTTAGGAGCTATATATTTTGAAACAAGAGTTTTAGTATCTAATTTTGGTAAAATTATTATATAAAAAGATAATATAAGTAAAATAACAATTGTTCTAAAAATCCATTTTCAGATAAGATTTCTTTTATATCTGGCTTCTTGTTTTTTTAAGATTTCAAAAATATAATCTATTTTTTCTTCTTGAGAAAATTCCGTGTTTACCATAATTTATTTTTGTTTTTATAAAATATTTAAGCGGCTTCATTTTAAATCTTATTTTTAATAAATCAAATTTGATTTTTAAAATTCTACTTTTATAATGAGAAAAGAAAAAAAGCCATTAAAAAAGGCTTTTTGTAAAAAAATATTTTAATTTGTCAAAATAATAAACATGAAAATATGTATATGTGACTGAAAATCATGCAAGGATAAATTTATAAATTATACTGAAAAAAGATTAAATTCTGATATAGAAAAATTTGAATTAAAGAATATTTTTATTGAAAAATGTTCTTGTATGTGAAATTGTAAAAGCTGACCAAATATAAAAATAGATAATGAAATATTTAATTATATAGATCCAGCTAAAGCTTCAAAATTAATGATGGAAAGAATAAATAATAGATAATAATTAAATAAATAATATGCAATTATACAATACTAAAACTAGAACTAAAGAAAATTTTAAACCAATGAAACAAGATATTGTAAAAATATATTTTTGTGGTCCAACTGTTTATAATTATGCTCATATATGAAATTTAAGAACTTATGTTTTTGAAGATGTTTTAATAAAAACTTTAAAATATTTGTGATATAAAACAAAAACAGTTATGAATATAACTGATGTTGATGATAAAACTATAAAAGCAAGTATAGAAAATAAAATGTCTTTAAGTGATTTTACAAAAAAATATACAGATATATTTTTAGAAGACATAAAAAAAATATGAATAAATCCTGCTGATGAAATTGTTCCAATAACAACTTTGATGCCAGAAATGACAAAAATAATAAACAAGTTACTTACTAGAAAAATAGCTTATTTATGAGATGATAACAGTATTTATTATGATATTTCAAAATTTGCAGATTATGGTAAATTTGCTAATCTAGATTTTTCTGGAATGAAAAAATCTGTAAGAATAGATAATGATGAATATGATAAAGAAAATGCTTCAGATTTTGTACTTTGGAAAGCTTGGAAAAATGAAGATTGAGAAAATTTTTGGGAAGAAAAATTTATTATAAATTGAGAAGAAAAAATATTAAAATGAAGACCAGGTTGGCATATAGAATGTAGTGCTTGTAATATGAAATATTTTGGTCCACAAATAGATATTCATATGTGAGGAGTAGATTTAATTTTTCCTCATCATCAAAATGAAATAGCTCAAACAGAAAGCTTAACTTGAAAAGAATTTTCAGCATATTGGTTACATTCTGGTCATTTAATGGTAGATTGAAAAAAAATGGCTAAATCAGCGAAAAATTTTTATACTATTTCTGATATAATAAATAAATATAAAGATATTCCTGAAAATATTACAGCAAGAGCTATAAGATTATCATTTATAAATTGAAAATATAGAGAAAATATAGATTTTTCATTTTCTAAACTAGAATCAAACATAGTTTTTATAAAAAAAATAGATGAGCTTATAAAAAAACTAAAAAGAACTTATGATAATTTAGGAGAAGAAAATAATAAAGTTTCAAAAGACTTTAGTCAAAGTTTACAAAATTTTATGTTTGATTATGTAGAATCTTTAGAAGATGATTTAAATACTCCTATTGCCATAAGTGTTTTCAGTGAATTTATAACATATTTAAACTCTAGAATAGATTCTTTAAATATAACAAAAAAAGAAATACTTGCATCAATAGATTTTTTAAAAAGTTTTAATCGAGTTTTATCTATAATTGATTTTTCATTTTTTGAAAAAGAAGATGAAATAATTCCAGAAAATATTTTAAAACTTTTTGAATCTAGAAACGAGAGCAAAAAAGATAAAAATTTTGAAATGGCAGATAAATATAGGGAAGAATTACTTTCACTTTGATATAAGATAATTGATGATAGAACTTGAACTAAACTAGAAAAAATATAATGAAAAAAGAAAAAAGAGAGAATTGTCGCTACACATCAATTCTCTCTTTTTTCTTTTTAAGGCCTTAAAGTTTTTAGTATTTCTCTAAAATCTTCAATCTTTAATACGAAGCAGTTTAAAATAAGTGACAATTAATAAAAAAAATATTTTTTTATCGCTTACTTATAAGATAAATTAAACTTGATATTAAATCTATATTAAATTTTGGCTATAAAAAATAATATTTGTTTGATTAATAAAGGCCTATTGATATAATAAAAACAATTTAATTAATTATAATATATTATATTTAATCTATGAATCCAGAAGAATTAAAACAAACATATTTTAAAATCAGATCTTCATCAGTTGAACATTTAAAAGATTTAATTCATGATTTAAAATGAAATAAATCCGATGAATTAAATGAAAAAATCAGAGAATTAGAGCAAGAATTAGAAAATCTTAAAAATACAAAAAAATACTGACTTGTTTGGGATAGCGAAAAAGAACATGAACAAGTTGTTTTAGATTGCCAAACAAAATTACCTATTTTAAAAGAAGAAAAAACTAGAAAAATCATAAATGATAATTCTTGAGATTCAAACTTACTAATAGAGTGAGATAATTATCATGCTTTGCAAGTTCTCAACTATACCCACAAAGAAGCAATTGATGTGATTTATATAGATCCTCCATACAATACTTGAAACAAAGATTTTATTTACAATGATAAATATATTGATAAAGAAGACACTTACAGGCATAGTAAATGGCTGAATTTTATGGATAAAAGACTTAGACTTGCCCACAATTTACTAAAAGAAGATTGAGTGATTTTTATCAGTATTGATGATAACGAACAAGCACAACTAAAACTACTTTGTGATGAGATTTTTTGAGAGGAGAATTTTGTGGCTAAAATTATTTGGAAGAAAAAACAATGATGATGAAATGATTCCACTCATATTGTTGTAGAACACGAATACATATATATTTACTCTAAAGTATTAAGTAAATTAATTTTCAATTTAGATTCTGAACATGTATTAAGTGATTCATTATATCCTTTTAAAGATGAAAAATGAGAATACTGATTAGTTACTTTAGATAAAACATCAATAAGATTTAGTCAATCCCTTGTTTATGAAATAATTGATAAAAATTGAAATATATATTTACCTAGAATTGTTAAATGAAGACAATCGTGTTGGAGATGGTGAAAAGAAAAAGTAAAAAATGAATTTGATTCTTTAGTATTTAAAGATTGAAAAGTTTATACAAAATATTATAGACCAGAATGAGTAACTCCTAAAAGTTTACTTTATGATACAAGATTTTGAAGAACAGAAACATGAAAAGAACTGTTAATTGAAATATTGTGAAGAAATTCTTTTTCTTATCCAAAGCCTTTAGAATTATTAAAACATTTACTAAGAATATCAACAAGAGATAATAGTTTGGTAGCTGATTTTATGGCTTGATCTTGAACAACATGACATGCAGTTTTGGACTTAAACAAAGAAGATTGAGGAAATAGAAAATTTATACTTTGTACAAATAATGAAAATAATATTTGTGAAGAAATTACTTATGAAAGAATTAAAAGAGTAAGTAATTGATATACAAACTCAAAATGAAAAGAAATTGAATGACTTTGAGGGAATTTGAGATATTATAAAACTGATTTTGTAGAAATAGAAAGTTTGAAAGAAATTACAGATAAACAAAAACTAGAACTTACTTATAATGCTTGAGAATTACTTGCTATAAAAGAATGAATTTATAACGAATTAGAAAAAAATGATTTTTGGCAAATTTTTGAAAATAAAACTGAAATAGTTGCTATTTATTTCAAAGAAAGCACTAGAAAAGTTCAAGAAATGAAAGAGAGATTAAAAGAAATACAAACTAAAAAATGATGAAAAGTAAAATGGTATATTTATAATAATCCATTTGATAAAACTGATTTTAAAGATTTGAAATGACTTGAATTAAAAGATATTCCAGATCCGATTTTGAAGGTTTATAGAGAGATAAATAGGGTTTAGATTTATAATTTTAAAAATATGTATTTTCATTGAAAACCATGATGTAAATGAAATTTTTATTTTCATAAAGATGTAAAACCTAAAAGTGATTTAAATCATTCAACAGATTTAAGTTATAATTTTGTTTGAGCTGAAACTTTATTAGAGTTCAAAAGAAAAAATGATGTTGAAATCTATATTTCAAAAGAAACTTTAGAAGAGTGACTTGAAAATTGATATAAAATAGATTGAGATAAATATTATGTTGATATTAAACAATATTTAGAATTTCAATCATCTATTAAGATAAGTAAAGATTGAAAACAAGCAGAAGCATTTTTTAAAAGAAAAGCTAATATTTTAGACATTTGAAAAGAAGAAAAAGAGAAGATAATATTGAACTCTGATGAAGAAAGTATAATGAAATGGGTAAAATCACTTGACAAAGGCAAATTAGATAGTTTCATTTCAAAAATTTGAAAGTTATCAAATAATTCTAATTTACAAATTGAAAATAAAGATATTGTAGATGATTTTCTAAAATTGGTTAATATCTGAAATTCTATATGAATAGATAAATTAAATGAAATATCTTATTGATTAAATAAAAATAGAATTCAATTAGTTATAGAAGAATGGGAAAAAAATAAAACATCTAAACAAGAAACTAAATTTTGGCAACCTTTTTTTAAAAATAATGCTTGGATTTTATGACAATTATTTTGATATTCGGCAATTTTACACAAAAATGAATTTTATTTATGATGACAATATCAATGAGATAGAAAATGAGCTAAATTTGTTGATTATGCTTATAAAAATTGAAATAGTAAAAATTTAGCAATAATTGAAATTAAAGAACCTACAGTAAAATTAATGTGATGAGAATATAGAGGTGTTTATTCTATGAGTGAAAAATTAACATGAGCAATAAATCAAGTTTTAAATCAAAAAGACCTATTATTAAAAGATTTTAGACAAAATTCAGAATATAATGTTTTTAATCCTAAATGTTTTTTAATAATTTGAGATTATGAATTAGAAAAATTAAATGATTTACAAAAAGAAAGTTTTGAAAATTTTAGAAATAGTAATAATTCAGTTGAAATTATTACATTTAATGAATTATTAGATAAAGTGAAAGCATTATTAATAATATAAAAACTTATGCACTTAAAAAATTCCAAGAAGATACAATAAAAATTAATCAAAATCATTATGAAAAAAATCATTCAAGTAAATTGAAAAGGAATAACATTGTTTGAACAAAAGCAAGAAGATTTTATTTCTCTTACTGATATTGCAAAATATAAAAATATAGATTTCCCAGCAGATGTTGTAAAAAACTGGCTTAGAACTCGTAATACTATAGAATATTTATGAATTTGGGAAAAAATAAATAACCCAAATTTTAAACTGGTCGATTTCGACCAGTTTAGAGAAAATGCTTGAAGTAATAGCTTTGTTATGACACCAACAAAATGGATAGAAAATACAAAAGCTATTTGAATTATATCAAAACCTTGAAAAACTTGATGAACTTTTGCACATAAAGATATAGCTTTCAAATTTGCTAGCTGGATATCTCCAGAATTTGAATTATATGTTATAAAAGAATTCCAAAGACTAAAACAAGAAGAAGAACAAAGAAAAATAGAATGATGGGATATAAAAAGAACTATTGCAAGTATAAATTACAAAATTCAAACTGATGCAATACAAAAACATTTAATTCCTACACTTTCAGAATTTAAACAAAAATTTGCTTATGCTAATGAAGCAGATTTATTAAATCTTGTTATATGGTGAAAAACTGCAAAAATATGGGAAAATGAAAATCCAGAACTTGCCAAAAATTGAAATATGAGAGATTATACAAATGTTATTGATTTAGTTATTTTAGCAAATTTAGAAAATTTTAATGCTGAATTTATAAAAAAATGACTATCAAAAGAGGAAAGATTTGAAAAATTATTAGAAATAGCTAAAACTCAAAAACAAGCATTATTACATAAAAATAATGAAAGTAATATAAAAAAATTGGAAAGTTGAGAATAAAAAAAGCTTCCTAAAACACTAACACTTTTCGTGATACTTCTCGTCTTGATATAAATAAATTATATTTATAAAATTAAAAAAAAATTTATATAAAAAAATACTTACAAATATTTACTAAACTTTTACTTATGCACTTAAAAAAATTCCAAGAAGATACAATTGAAAAATTGAGAATTTCTTTTCTAAATTTATGGAAAACTTGAAATAAGAGTTTACCTCTTGTTTTGAAATCTCCAACTTGAAGTTGAAAAACTATTATGACAGCTGAATTTTTAAGACAGCTTGTTAATGATCCACAATTTCAAGAAAAAAAGGCTTATGTTTGGATTACATTTAGTGAAGAACTTTATTCACAAAGTAAAAAGAAATTATTTTCGTATTATGACTGAGCAGGTGAAATAAACTTGCTTGATTTAAATGATCTTTCTAAAAAAAGAATGAAAGAAAATAATGTTTTCTTTATAAATTGGCAAAAAATTAAATCAACAAACAAAGATTGAAGAAAACTTAGAAAAGAAACAGAACATAGTGTCTGAGATAAGTGATTATTTGATGAATTTATATTAAATACAAAAAAAGACTGAATTGAACTTGTTTTAATTATTGATGAAGCACATAGTCAAACTTGAACGGCTCTAGCTGATGAAATAGTTGATTTAATTGATCCAAAAATCATTTTTAAAATTACAGCAACTCCGAAACCTGAAGATATAGTTTCAGCAAGTGAATATGATAGTTTTATAAATGTAAAACATGATGATGTTATAAAAGAATGACTTATAAAAGAAAAAATCATTACTCAAACTAAAGAAG
>JAQVPN010000157.1 GCA_028702055.1 Candidatus Altimarinota bacterium
CAAATAATTGATTCATTTCTTTGAAGGATTGAGCAATGAGTACAAGAAAATGAAGAATTATTCGTCTTGATGCACTTCTTGATGAGGCTGTAAGTAGAGCTAAAAATATAATTTTAGAGAAAAGATCAGATTTTAATGAAAACGAACTAGAAAAATTAGCTAATATTATCTGAATTTGAGCTATAAAATACTGATATTTATCAAAAAATAGAACTACAGATGTAGTTTTTGATTGGGATGAGTTTATGACTTTTGAATGAAATTCTGGGCCATATATACAATATGCCTATGTAAGAGCTAGAAATATTTTAGCAAAATCAGAAATAGACTATTCTGTTAAAACAACTTATAATTTTTTAGAAAAAGAAGAAACTTCACTTTTAAAAACTATTTTTGCTTATTCATCTATACTTGATGAAACAGTAAAATGAAATTTTCCTCATATTTTGGCTTGATATGCTTATGATTTAACTAAGAAATTTAATAGTTTTTATAATAATATAACAGTTATAAATGAAGAAAATATTGATATAAAAATAGCTAGATTACAACTTGTTGAAATGTTTTCTATAGTTTTAAAAGATGTATTTTGACTTCTTGCTATAGAAATGCCAGAAAAAATGTAGTAAAAAAATGGAGCTTGAGAAAAATCTCAAGCTCATTACGAAATGTGACAAAAACAAAGGAAGATTAAATTCTTTTAAAGAATCAACTTTTTACAACCATTTGCTCATACACTGTTTCTTATAGAAACACCAATTAGTCTTAAAGTCTCCTTTACATAGATAAGAGACACAGCCGTTGGATATATAATTCCTTTGAATAAACTAGTTTTTAAGCTAGTGATGTGCTAGATATGGTGTCTCTAACAAATCTATCCAAGATTTTGTTTTTCAAAATCCAAATAAAACTTCAAGGAAGTGCTCTACATTCTATTAAATATTTTTTAAAGTCAAGTTTTTATGGTTGATTATGATAATTTTGCTAAAACTTTTTCTGCATCAAGATTAAACATGAAATGGGAAGAAATAGATTATTTTTTGAAAAATTATGATTTAGAAAATAAATCTGTTTTAGATATTGGTTGTTGAAATTGAAGATTATTACAAACAATAAAAGATAATAATGTTAAATTTTCATCTTATTTATGAATTGATTTATCTCAGTGATTACTTAAAGAAGCTAAAAAATTGCATCCAGAATCTGATTTTTTAAATCTAAATATGCTTGATTTAGATAAACTTAACTTTGTCATTTCGACTGAAGCGAAGCAAAATGGAGAAATCTTTTTAGGAGATCTCTCGACAAGCTCGAGATGACAAGGTGAAATTTCGAGATGACAAGGTGAAATTTCGAGATGACAAGGTGAAATTTCGAGATGACAAGGTGAAATTTCGAGATGACAAGGTGAAATTTCGAGATGACAAAAATTTGATTCAATTTTTTTTATCGCATCTTTTCATCATTTACAAACTTTTGAAGAAAGATTATTAGTTTTAGAAAAAGCTAAAAAATTATTAAATAAAGATTCTAAAATATTTTTTACAAATTGGAATCTCATATGACAAAAAAAATATGAAAATAGTAAAATAATTTGAAGTGAAAATGAATTTTGAAGTATAGATTTTTATATTAAAATCTGAGAATTTGATAGATTTTATCATAGTTTTACACTTTTAGAATTGGAAAAATTATTTGAAAAAACTTGATTTGAAATAATGGAAAATAGGATTTTTGATTGATGAAAAAATATAATAAGTATTATAAAAAACGATTAAATTTAATCGTTTTTTATTTTTCTAAAATATTTTTATTAAAGGTCAACTTATATATCTATTATTTTTTTTGTATTTATGTTAAAATATTTTTAAATAATTTTTAATTTTATACATATGGAAAATTATAGTTTTAAAATACTATGAAAAAAACATAATTTTAGGAATGAAAATGAATTATCTCAAATTTTATCTATATTATGATGAGATGATAATATTTCAGATCTTATTCATTGGAATATAATAATGCAACTTGATGATAAACTTCTTAAAATTATAAAAACTTATAAATGACTTTTAAAAATACTTAAACCTTTAAGTAAAAAGAATTATATGCTACTTTTGCTTAAAATATGAGATAATTTACCAAATATAGTTTGAAAATCTAAATATTTATGAGAAATTTTAGCTAGAATTCCTGAAGAAACTAATAAAATAATTTTGATAAAAAGATTAAGATTAAAATGATTAAGATTGTTTATAAGAGATGCTTACGATTTAAAAAATTTATTTGAATTTGTTTATGATAAAGCTGAAACTGAACTACTTGATACACTTTGAGAAGAATTTATAAAAGAAACATTCACAAGAACAAATGAAATTATTATAACACTTCATTATCTAAATACTGAAAATAAAGATAGACTTATAAATATGCTTTGACTTCAAAATGTATATAAAAAAATAAAGACATATAAAGATTTACTTGTTATGTATAAATGATTAAGTTTAGAAAAAAGTAAAGAATTATTAAAATTATATAAAAGAGAAGAATTGGTAAAATTATTTATAAATGATGAAGAATTTCATTATTTTTTACTTAGACTTCCTCATGATAAAGAAAAAATATTTTTAAATTATTTATGACTATAAAATATATGAATAAATTAAAT
>JAQVPN010000158.1 GCA_028702055.1 Candidatus Altimarinota bacterium
ATAAATTGACAAACAACTGATAAATGAACAATCTTTAGACCTAATGACAATATATCTAGAGCAGAATCAGCAAAAATTATTGTAAAAATTATGAATTTTTTAGAAAAATAATTAATTAAAACAACAGAAAAATAGATTAATAAAATAATCTATTTTTTTGTTGTAAAAAATTTGATTTACAAATCATTATATGATTAAATACTTAAAATATTATTTTTGATAATTAAAAAATAAATGAAATTAGAAATACAAAAACAAATAAAAATAAATGTAAAAAAATTTATAAAAAATTATTATCATTTTTTTGATAAAACATTAGAAAATTCTACTATAACAGTATGAATAATTTGATTATTTATATTTTCTGTTTGAATTTCTTTTTGATGAATTAATAATAAAATAGATTTATGAACTATGAAAACAAATATAATTGAAGCTAAAAATATATCTTACAATATTTCAGTAAATAAAGAAATGCTAGATGCTAAAATATGATTTGTAACTATTTGATGAAAGAAATACAAAATATTATTTGAAGAAATAGAAAAAAAATCTGATGAAACTTCAAATATAAATAATAGTTCATTTTAGATTTAAAATAAAACAAAAAAAGATTTCTGATTGAAATCTTTTTTTGTTTATAATTTTTTTAAAATATTATTTATTTCTTCTGAAAAATTTTCTAAAGAAAAATCACTTGCTCTTTTTTCGCAATCTGCTCTCATAGAAATAGCTTTTTCTGATGATAATTCATTTACAGCTTTTACTATATCTTCTATTTTAGCTTCAGCATTTATTAAAATTCAAGTTTTTCCATCTATTATTGATTCTTTTAATCAACCCTCATTTACTCAAATTACAGGCTTTCATCGAGCCATGCTTTCTACTGGACTCATACCAAAATCTTCATCAATTGGAATATAAATAGTAGCTATACTATTCCCTACATAATCTGTAAATCAAACATTTCCTGGAAGAGTTACAAATTTGATATTTTCTTGTCATTTGGCTAAATCAAAAATCTTTTGTCTTTGAGGATCATTTTCTCAATAAATTACTAGCAATTTTTTATCTGGAATTAATTTAAAAGCTTCAACTATTTTATCAACTCTTTTAGCATCAGAAAGTCTTGCAAATGATAAATAATAATCTTTTTGTCATATAAATTTAAATTTATCTAAATCTACTGGTGGATATAAAACGAGTGAATCAATTCAAAGAAATTTTTTTATTCTTTTTTGAGTATTTATAGAATTTGTTAAAACTAAATCCATATTTTTAACATCTTTTTCATACATTATTTTAAAAATAAAACAAAAAATTTTGAAAGCTGGTTTTAATAAAGTTGGAACTTTTTTAAGATATAAATCATGCAAATCATAAATATATCTTGGTGGAGTATGACAATAATATATTTTTTTAGCATCTTTTCTGCAATTTCTCTGAGCTGAAATACAATCTCATGAAAATATTATATTATCATATTTTTTCAAAAAGCTAGTATTAAACAAAAAAGCCCATTTCAATTTCAAGTGTCTAAATCATTTTTTGAAAATTTCACTTGATACTGGAATCATTTTTCACTCAAATCATTCTTTTCTTAAATCAAAACTCCCTGCAGAAAAAAATCATGATGCAATATCTGCTTTTAAAGCTTTTCACATCATCATTATAAGTCTTTCTCAACCTCATTTGTATAAAAAAGTATCATGCAAGATTATAGTTTTTTTATCATTTCACATATCTTTAAGCTTTAACATTTAAAATCTCTCAATCATCAACATCTCAAAAATCAAAATCTATTTTTTCAAATTCTTTTCATGAATCCTCAAATATAATAGAATTTATTTTTCAAATAATATACTGAAGATAATGATATATAGAAGTTTCAGATTTATCTAAAATCTCTCGTATTTCTTTTATACTTAATTTTTCTAAATATTTTAATTGAGTTATTAACCTAATATCTTTAGTTTCATTTTTTAAAACTTTTTCTATACGAATAATTAACTCTTCTTTAGAAATCTCTAATCACGATACATTAGATTTTAATTTATCATGACTTTTTTGAAACATTTCATCAAATTCTTTTTTTTCCATAATTTTTATTTTTAAAAAAATTATTCTGGTTTTTTATAATAATATCATCTTTTTACTCTTCTAATACTTTCTATAGAAAAATTTATCCAATATTTTGAAGAAATTATTAAATCTTGTGCATGAAGAAGATAATAATCATATCAACCAAATCATCTTTTAAACAAGCTTACTCATTGAATAGGATGTTTTGGATTATCATCTGGAGAAACTCACCAAAAATTATATATTTTACATCAATTATTTTTTGCTCTTCTAATCGCTTCCCATTGAAGTAAATAAGCTGGTGAAAATTTTGGATTTTTTATTTCTGATGCTCAAATATAATAAACACAAGTTTCTCAAAATTTTATAGTTATAAGTGTAGCCTCAACAAATCAATAATAAATAGCATTCATTATACTTATACTATCTTTATCAAAAACTTTAAATAAATTTTTTATGTAAGATTCTCTAAATGCATGATAATTATTTTTACCATTTGTTCTTCTTGCATGTTTTTGATGTAGTTCAATCAAATTATCTATAGATTTTTCACTATAATCAAGTTCTACTTTTACTCATTCTTTT
>JAQVPN010000159.1 GCA_028702055.1 Candidatus Altimarinota bacterium
ATGTAAAACCAATTGCTATAAAAAGATTACAATGAGAACTTCTTTTATTCAAACTAAATGAGCTTGAAAAAACAGAAGTAACAACTGAGGAATTAAATGAAGAAATACAAAAAGTATTTGAAAGATTTTCTTCTGAAGATGTAATAGCTAGATTAAAAGAACTATACAAAGAATGAACTAAATATTATGAAGAATTAAGACAAAGAATGATTTATAAAAAAATAGTTGATAGCTTCTTTAATAAATAATAAAGTATGCGACAAAAAAGTACGAGCAAATTGCTCGTACTTTTTTAATAATCTTATTTTAAAAAATCTAAAAATTTCTTTTCAATATCTTTTTTGTCAATATTAATATGAAATGAAACTATTTTAAAAATATTATTCAAAGTTCATCTTGATATTTCATTATGCTTTGGAATAATAAGACTTTTTCAAAATAAATCGTATTTTATATGACTTCATTCTTGTTTTATTTTTATATATCACAAACTCAATATAAAATTCTCCAATATTTTAAACTTTACATTATTAAATATTCACATAATTTTCTTCAAATGATATATTAAATTTATTTAATATTATCTTTTTATTTCTAGATAAAGAAAAAGCCTCTGTTAAATTTTTTAGTATTTCATCAATTGTTTTTCATTGTGTAGCTATTCATTTTGATAAAACCAAAGCATCATAATAGCCAGTTTTACTATCATAATTTATTTCTATATTTTGCATAAAATTAAAATAAAATATAAAATTTATTCTCTCTTATTATATATTTATAAAAAATAAATCAATAGATTCAATTTTTTATTATTTTTTTTCTTCTTCTAAAACAACCTCTTTTTTAATTTCTTCTTTAGAAACTTTTTCTTCTTCTTTTCCACAATATGGACAAATTTTCCATTCAGCATTAAGTTCTTTATGACAACTACTACATTCTTTTTTCAAAGCTATTTTACAATTTGGACAAAAATGAAAATCTGAACTAATAGCAAATCAACAAGAAAAACATTTTAAATTATTTTGAATAATATTTTCTTCACAAGAATCTTCTTCTATGTCTTCTAAAGATATATCTTCTGAAATAGGTTCAAAATTACCTTGCTCATAATATTTTTCCAAAATAGTTTTACTTGGTCTTATAAGTAAATATATAACAACTCAAAGTGGAGTCAAAAATAAAACTGTAAATATAGACAATATTTGAAGTAAAATATTATTAGTTCTATTTATAATATCTTTTGTAACCCATATTATAATAGCTATCCAAAATACAAAAAAATACAAAGCTAATCATTTTAAAAAAGTTTCAAAAGTTATAATTGATGCCAAATTTTGAAAACTAGAAATTATATTATTTAAATCAAAATTCATATTTTTAAATAATTACAAAATAAAATTATTTTTTTAGATTATTATTTTTCCACTTTTCTATCGCTTTATGATTACCAGAAATAAGTACATCTGGAACTCAAATTCACATAAAATCTTGAGGTGCAGTATATTGAGGATATTCTTTTTGTCTATTTAATTTTTTAGAAAAGCTTTCTTCCTCATGTGATATTTCACTATTTATTACACCGGGAACAAGTCTAACAAGAGAATCTATAAATACTTGTCGTGCCAATTCTCAACTTGTAATTACATATTCTCATATACTAAGTTCATAAATTTCATATAAATCAATTATTCTTTGATCTATTCATTCATAATGTCCGCAAATAATTATAATTTCTTCATCTAGAATATTAAAATATTTTTCTACTTTTTCTTGATTTAATAAATCTCAAGAAGGAGACATATAAACTATTTTCAATTTTTTTCAAACTTGAGCAAAAATATATTCTATTGCTCTTCTTAATATATCTGCTTTTATAAGTTGTCAGTGCATTCAATATGATTTATCATCGACTCTTTTTAAATTATCATAAGAAAAATTATTTAGCTTATATAAATTTATTTGAAGAAAGCATTTTTGTATAGCATTTTTTGCTATACTAGTAGACAAATAAGATTCAAAAGCTTCAGGAAATATAGTAATAATATGTAATTTCATATTTTCTAATTTTTTATAATATTTAAAACTTCTTCTAAAATTTCCTCTTCTGTTTTTGTAGCATCAATATCAAAATTGCAAAGTTTTCTAAGATTTTCTTCTTCTATAAAAGCATTTTTAAGTCTAATTTCTAGCTCTTTTTTGTCTACATTAATTTGTCTTTGTAAAATTCTTTCTTCTAGCTTCCCTATTGGTAAATCTAAGAAAATTGTTTTATAGACATTTTTTAAATCTTGTCTTTCTTTTTTTAATTTAATAAGTCAATTTAAATCTAATTCCTTTAAAACATCTTTTCATAAATTTAAACTTTCTTCTATATCACTCCATTTAGTTCAATAATATTCATCTCAATGAACAAGTGCATATTCTAAAAATTCTCAAGCATTAATTCAATTTAAAAAATCTTCTTTACTTAAAAAATAAGCATCAATTCAATCTATTTCAAAATCTCTTTTTTTTCTTGTTTTATAAGAAAGTGGATGAGCTAAATTTGAAAGATTTAATTTTTTTATATTTTTTATAAGTGTAGATTTTCATGAACCAGAGATTCATAAAATAAAATAAATCATATTTATTGTTTAAAATTATAATCATATTATTTTTAATATTTC
>JAQVPN010000160.1 GCA_028702055.1 Candidatus Altimarinota bacterium
ACAAACTGAACATGTTCATAAAACACCTTGAGTTTATAAAACTACACTTGATGTAGTTGGTGATGATTGACAAAAATGAAGTTCAAGTGTTATGATAAAAGTACTTGATATGAAAACTTGTTCTATAGATAGTGATAATGATTGAGTAACTGATTGTAATGATAAATGTCCATTAATTTATGGAGATAAAAATAATTATGGTTGTCCTATTATAAGTTATAAATCTATAGATACTAATATTGGGGATTCTTGTTTATATCCTAGCTCAGGAAGTTCTATTTTTTGAAATGTAATGTGTTCTTCTTGTCCATGTTCTTATAATCTTGATTTTCTAGCAACTTTAAGAAAATGTGATAATACGTTTCCAGCGATTATATCACCAGATAAATCTACTATATATTCAAAAGGTTCTAATTGGTTAATAAATCAGTAAAAAATAAAAGCGATTTTTTAAAATCGCTTTTATTTTTTACTTACTTTTTTGATAAATTATTTTTCAATTATTTATTTTAATAATACCATATCATTTAGCTAATGTTAATTCGCAATTATTTTTATCTATCTTTCATTTAGGATTATTTAAAGATAAAAGTTCATTGTAGAATGGATGATTTGAAACAAAAGCTAATCATTTCTTTTTTAAATCTCACCAAAATTCATCATTTAAAATTTGTTTTACTAATTCTTTTTCTTCCTTACTTCATTTAATAGAATTTTTTAGTTCTGCTAAAATTTCTAGATATTTATTTTCCATAAATTATTTTTTAGTTTTTTTTATTTATTTTTCTTTTTTTTCTTTTTTGATGTATTTGTTTGATTTTCAGAAAATGAAGTTTGTTCTCAAATTCATTTTTTTTTGTTTTTTCAAGCTAATATATTTTCTACATCACCAAAAATATTCTCTCTTTCTTTTAATACATCATTTTTTGTAGCTTGTGTAGTATTTCAATACATATATCTATTCTTGTAATCTTGCCATCTTTCTTCTAAAAATTCTTTTTTAGTTTTTCATTTTGCATTATGTCATTGAAAAAGTAAAATTCAATAATCTTTTTTCATTTCTTTAAGTAAGCCACTTCATGATGCATTTTCTAATTCAAAAAGTCTAGAATCTTTAGCTAATACTCGAGAATAAGTAGATGATAATCTACCAGCTATACTATCATAATAAAATTCAAATATTTTTTTCTTTTCTTCTTCGTTAATTTTCAATTTAGCTATATTTTTATATCAAGCTATAGTATTCCGAAAAACTATTTTTCAATCATCTCACTTTATTGATCCAGTTTGAGGGTCTATACTAACAAATTTGTCTAAATATTTTTTTCCTAAAAATGAAAATGGTGAAGAATGATTATGGTTATATACACCATCTTGTAAGTCTCATTTATTTGTTTGGAATCATGTATCTCAATAAACTTTACCTATTTTTTCATAGTAAAGTTTGAAATCAGAATCTTCATCTTTTTTCAAAAATATTTCAGGATCTTCATTTATATTAAGTTTTTTGATCATTTGGTCTCAATATTCTCACCAAACTTTATTAAGTTCAGCTATTTTTTCATGTTCCGCTGATTCTTTTAGTGCTCAATCTAATTTTTTATATGCATCTTGTCATATAGAATTAGCTAATTTTAAAATAACTCTATTATAAAGATTTATATCGTCTTGAGTCTTTGAAAATTGTATAGCAGAAAAAACTCTAGTAAAAGACAATGAATGGTAATCATTCAGTGCATCTTGAGTAAGCGATTGAGATGCTCATGATGCTGTCATAAGAAATGGGATGGTATACATTTCTTTAGCAGTTCATCATTTTTCCCAGATTTTTTTTAATGATCATATCCCATTATGATAAGTTCAATTTTGTAATTCTCAAATAGCATAATTTATTCTTCATTCAGTAGTCAATAGAGCTCAAGCTTTTTTTTCTCAATCGTCTTTTTCATCAGCAATTCATTTTTTTATATATCAACCATAATCTTTGGCAAATTTAGATCTTCTTTTTGGTTTAAGTTCTCAAGTTGCTTGTTTTGTTAATAATGTTTCTATTAATCATTCTTCTGTAAATGGAATTTTTCAATCCAGACAATATTTTTTATATTCTTTATATGTTGCATCATTTGGAGTTCCTCACATAGCTTTATACCATATGAAACTTCATTTAAGCTCTTTAAATCATTTACCATATAATACTCAATATTTTTGTAAGAAAAATACCATAGCAGCTTCTTTTTCATATTCTTCACTTGAAGCATTTAATATAATTTTTTTAAGTAATGGTATAAAGTCTTTTGAATCCAAAACTGACCATTTTCCAATAAGAGTTTCCATTTCTTTTTTTTCTTGAGCTTCTACATTTGATTGTAATTGAAGTTTTATAGAATCTGGAAGTAATCAACCAAATGCAAGTGCAAATTGTGCAGATTTAATAGAATTTCCTCGTTTCAAAGATTCTTCTATAGTTTTAGGAAGCATTGCAAGCCCAGTAACAATATCTGATACAGAATAAAACTTCATCCAAGCTTTTCATATACTAAATCATCTTTTCACATCTTTTACTTCATCAGGTTTATCCTCTTTATCTTCCATAAAAACTTCCAAGCTATTTTCATTTATATATGCATATAAATCTTCATAACTTACTGTTTGA
>JAQVPN010000161.1 GCA_028702055.1 Candidatus Altimarinota bacterium
TTTTAAAAAAGGTTTAAAACCAGTAGACGATCGTTTTGGTGTTTATTTTATAACTGGTAGACAAGGAAGTGGCAAAAGTTATTATGCAGTTGATTTATTACTTCAACAAGATAAATTTTTACTCAATAAAGTTTATAGTAATATTCACTCTTTAAAAATTCCTGATATTAATATTAATTATTTTAATAAAGTTACTGATATTTATTTTAATGAAGAAGAATATTGTGTTTTCTTACTAGACGAAATCGCTCGTAAATATGATAGAAACTCTAAAACCGATACACAATTTTACGCTTGGCTTAATCAAAGTCGTAAAAAGAAAAGAATAGTTATTTTAGTTACTCAAGAATGGCGAGAATTACCAATGTGGATTAGGCGGCCTGCTAAATTTATGATAAGTACAAAAAGAACTCCAATTTTATATAAGTTTGGCTTTTATACTAGTATAGTGGGTGACGCTGAAAATATGGTTTTTAATAAAGATGAGGGAGAATACGAATGTCCTCCTATTCAATATATCATTTATAAAAGAAACGAAATAACAGCTTCTTATTATGATACATTTGAGGCTGTTAATCAGCTTTAAAAAAAAATATTAAAACCTTTAGTTTTTAGCGCTTTTACGCAAGCGCAAAAACTAAAGGTTAGGCCTACGGCAATATTACTTATTATTTAAAGGATGTTAACCTTTCTACTTGACTAAAGGTTAACATACGCGAATTTTTATAAAGAAAAGAGGTTATATTATGAATGTCCTAAAACTAAAAAATGATGTTAATCATAACATATATTTTAATTATAATACACGAATTAAATATTTTGCTAATGGTATTATTAAATTAAAATATACGAATTATGATATTACTAAAGGTGTTTCTAATATTACTAAAGGTGTTTCTAATATTACTAATAAAAATAAAACTAGCAGTGAAAAAGAAAAATTACATCAAAGATATAAAAATTTATATAATAGTAAATCAAAATTAATAGATTTAGCATATAATAATTCTAAAATCACTCCGTGGGAGTATTTTGTTACATTTACATTTGATAAACAAAAAATAAATAGGGGAGACTATAATGCTATATCTCATGTTATGAGAAAATGGCGAGATAATGTCCAACATCAAAATCCAAATTTAAAAGCTTTAATAGTTCCAGAACCTCATGACGACGGAAAAATACATTTTCACGGACTAATAGCTAATGCTCCAAATTTAAAATTAAAAGAGGCTAGGAATATTAAAACAAATAGATTAATATATAAAAATGGATCTAAAATATATAACATATCTAACTTCAAATATGGTTTTACAGAATGCTCTCAAATAAAAAATCAAACTGCAGTATCAGTTTATATTTCAAAATATATGACTAAAAATTTAATTGATTTAGATTTTAAAAAAAGATATTGGGCTACAACTAATTTAGAACGACCACGAATTAAATATGCATATCTTGATAATGATACTTTAAAATTTTTTATTAAAGATAATGATTTAAAAATAGATTATGTCAACGATAATGGGCTTTTTGCAACTTCCTATAATGTATAGTAAGGTTACCTAAAAAAATACTTAAAAACGGCTTAAAATAGCCGTTTTTTTTATATTAGTGAACCAATTATATATAATATAATAGCTATAATTACAATAACTGCAAGTAAAACACCAAAACACCCCATAAAACCACTTTTTAATGCTTTCACCACTTATTTTTCCTTTCTTATATTTTACTTTTTGGGTAAGGTTTTTTTTCATCTGTTCTAGATAATAAATAATCAATGCTTGTATTATAGTGATCTGCTAATTTATTGATTTTATCTATAGGTATATTGTTTATTCCCATTTCGTATCTGCTATATTGTGCTTGAGTTACATTCAAAAATTTAGCAATTTCTTCTTGCTTATAATCTCTATCTTCTCGAATTTCTTTTATTCTATTTATATCCATAAACACCTACACTAATTATATTTTACTAAATATACGCAAAATGTATTGACAAATATACGCAAAACGTATATAATTAATTTAACATATACGCAAAACGTATATATAAAGGAGTGTTATATATGATTAATAAAATAAAAGAATACTCAGCACTAATAATATTTTATGTTTTATCAATAGGATTTTTAATTCTATTAAGTATAAAAAATAGTTAAAGAAAGGGTAGGTGTTACTAAATGAACGGAATGCCGGTGCAAGCAAAAATTGAAGAAAGAACCAGTAAAAAAACTGGGGATAAATATTTTTGTATAGTCGTTAAAGTTTCAAGTGATATTGAAAAATTAGTTTTTTTATCAAGAGCTGAATTATCTTTATTAAAATTAACTTTAGGTAAGTAATGAAAAGATATATAGTAATTTGGTTCGTTCCTAAAAAAAATCAATATTATTATAAAAATGTACACGGGTTTTATCAAGGGTATTTTAATGATTATAAAGTAGGGTTTATAAATCAATATAATCATAAAATTGTTTTGATTATTGATACTTATAAAGATAAAAAAATTGGTCTTAAATCTTTTAAAACAAAGATTATAGATAATATTATATCTTGGCTAGAAAGAAAAAAAAAGGTCGAGTAGAAAGGGGTTTTTTATCTTATGGATACTGTTA
>JAQVPN010000162.1 GCA_028702055.1 Candidatus Altimarinota bacterium
GAAATATTAAAAGTATAAAAAATATTAAAAAAACAAGAAAAAAGCATAAAAATAGAATAAAAAAGTAAGAAAAATGATAAAAAAATGTTAATAAAAAGCCATTATTGTATATTTTTTTTGTACAATATTTATTTTTGCTTTTTTTCTTACTCGGAATATACTGATATATGTTAATTTTATATTTTTAATTATTCTAAAATATGGAAATATTTACTTTGCTTATAATCTTTTGAGTACTTTTTTTACTATTTTGAGTAAGAGTTATAAATCAATGAGAGGTTTGATTAAAAGAATTTTTATGACAATATACTGAAACTGTTAATCCGGGTCTTGCATTTATTATTCCTTGAATACAAACTATAAAAAAAATAGATGTGAGAGAACAAGTTATTAATGTACCAGAACAACAAATAATTACAAAAGATAATGTTTGAGTTGCTGTTGATGGAGTTGTTTATGTACAAATTGTAGATCCATATAAATCTATGTATGAAATTTCTAATGTTTTTATGGCAGTAGTAAATCTAGCTCAAACTTGACTTAGATCAGTTCTTTGAACCATGAGTTTAGATGAAACTTTAAGTAACAGAGAATTTATTAATGGGAAATTACTTGAAGCTCTTGATAGAGATACCGGAAAATGGTGAGTAAAAATCATGAGAGTTGAAATTAAAAGACTTGATCCACCAAAAGATATACAAGAATCTATGAGTAAACAAATGAAAGCTGAAAGAGATAAAAGAGCTCAAATACTTGAGGCAGAATGATATAAATCAGCTTTAATTACTAAATCAGAATGAGATAAACAATCTCAAGTTCTTGCTGCTGAATGAGCTAGACAATCAAAAATTTTAGAAGCCGAAGGTATAGCAAAAGCGAGAGTACTTGTTGCTGAAGCAGAAGCTAAAAGATTAGAGTTAGAATCAAATGCTGCTGGGGAATTTTTTAAAGGACGAGCTGTAACAAAAGAACAATTAAAGGTTATAGAAAATGCTCTTTGAGGATGAAATACTAAATATATACTTGATAATGATATACTTTGAGCTGTTTGAAAAGCTTTTTGAATTAAATAATTTTTAATTAAAAATTTTATGGAATTATATTATATTTGGTTTTGAGTTTGAATTATTTTTTTAATAGTTGAAATTCTTACAGTTACTTTTTATTGATTATCTTTAGCACTAGCTAGTTTTATAGTTGCATCTATTGTTTATCTAAATTGAGATAATAATTTTACAATATTTCAATCAATAGTTTTTGTTATTACATCAATAATTTTTGCATTAATTTTTACTAAATTTCTAAGACCAAAAAAAGTAGCACAAGTTTTTGGACTTGATAATTATATATGAACTTATCATAAACTTGAAAAAATTTGAAATGATTGGAAATTAAAAATCGATTGAGTTGATTATTTAATTGATGATGATTGTATAAATGATACTTTTTCAGTTTGAAAAAAAATCAAAATAATTTCTCATAAATCATGAAGTTTTGTAGTAGAAATTGTTTAAAAAATTATTTTAAATAATTTTTTAAATCCTTACAATTTGTAAGGATTTATTTTTTTTGCAAAAAATTAGCAAATTCATATAATGAAATTAAATTAAAAATAGCTTATAAATTATGCAACAATCCCTTATAAATTACAATTTCTCAGATAAAACTATTTTATTAGAAAGAACTAAATATTTTTTATCAAAAAAAATAGATAATATAAAAATATGAGAAATAGATGAAATAGAAGAAATTTTAAAATCTCATTCTAATTTATATTATAATCAAGAAAATCCTTTAATTTCAGATAGTGAATATGATTCACTTTTTAAAAAACTTCAAAATTTAGAAGAAAAATTTAAAATAAATATAGAAATAACAAAGCAAGTATGAGCCGATATAGAACAATCAAGTTTTGAAAAAGTAACTCATTCTAGACCAATGATAAGTCTAGATAATACATATAATGCAGAAGATTTAAAAGATTTTGATGATAGAGTTGATAAAAATATAATTTCATCATTAAATAAAGTAGAATATACTATGGAATTTAAATTTGATTGACTGGGACTTGAATTAATTTATGAAAATTGAAAACTTGTTCAAGCTATAACTAGATGAAATTGAATAGAGTGAGAAGATGTTACTGTGAATGCTTTTCAAATACAAAATATTCCTAAAAAAATTCCTTATAAAAATAGACTTGAAGTTAGATGAGAAGTTATTATGCCAATTTCAGTTTTTAATGAAATAAATAAAAATGCATTAAAGACAGGAACTAAAATATTTTCAAATCCTAGAAATGCAGCAAGTTGAAGTTTGAGACAATTAGATTCTAGTGTTACAAAGACAAGAAAACTTAAATATTTTGCTTATGATTTAGCAAACTTTGATGCATTTGCTAGAGAAGAAAATAAACAAAATTATTATGAAGTTATAAAAGATTTACAAAATTTCTGATTTGATATTTCTTCATATTTTAATAGATTTTCTAATATTTCTGATTTAGTAAAAGAAATAGTTAAAGAAAATTGAGAATTAAAAACTAAACAAGAATTTATTTCTGGACTTGATTTTGATATAGATTGACTTGTTATAAAAGTAAAT